>NZ_JBRREH010000066.1:0-27282 GCF_056760175.1 Stenotrophomonas sp. STEN021
AGCCACCAATTCGAAAGCAATGGCAGATCATGCAATTGCAGACAGCTGCTTTTGTTGTTGGATTACCAGCCTCGCGGCTTACGCTGCTCCCACAAACCTGCAAACGGCAGGCTCATATCTTGAGGTAGATCCTGCGGCGATCCATCCATGCCATCGGCAACCACCAGATCGCCACGAAGCTCAACGCCATCACCAGCGAAGCGAACTGTGCACCGCCCATTGGGGTCAGCCAGCGGTTGAACAGGTGTTCCCACAGCCAGTTCCAGCTGCCGGTGGCCATCATCGCCAGCACCATCGCCGAGGAACCGGCATAGGCGGTGATCGCATTGACGCCGAAACGGCGGCCCAGGGCCGGCCATTGTCGGCAGTCGATCAGGATATGTGCCAACCACAGTCCAGCAAACGCCCAGCCGGCAGTCCACAACACATACGACGAGGTCCACAGGTTCTTGTTCAAGGGCAGCCACTGCGCCCACAGGCCGCCGGCCAGCAACAACAACACTGCCCCTGGCAGCAATCGCCATGGACGCTGACGCAACAACGCGCCAGCACGCAGCCCCAGCAGGGTCGACGCCAATGCACCCAGTGTGGACATCAGCCCTTCCGGATCATGGCCATGACCTGTCGCAGGGTCGTACTGATAAAGCAGCGGTCCAAACAGCGTGGTATCCACACGACTGCTCAGGTTGAGCCACGGCTCCAACGAGCCACCTGCCACCAATAGCGCAGCGTAGCCGGACAACAACACGCCGATGCACAGCCACTGCAGCCGCGGTTTCAACCAGATCGCTGCCATACCCGCGGCGGCGAAGCACAAGCCTATGCGTTGCAGCACCCCCCATGGCCGATAGTGCGCCAGGTCCAGCCACCACCAGGCCAGGAAGTGCAGCAGCAGGCCCAAACCGAGGATGCGGCCAGCGCGGATCAACACCGTCCTGGTCAACGCGCCGCGATCAGCGCCCTGCTCCACCCGCGGAACCACGCCCAGCGCGATGGACACGCCTACGATCACCAGGAAGAACGGAAACACCAGATCGGTGGGCGTGCAGCCATTCCATTCCGAATGCAGCAGCGGTGCGTAGACATGGCTCCAGCTGCCGGGATTGTTGACCAGCAGCATGGCCGCCACCGTGATGCCCCGCAGGGCATCCACCGAGGCATAACGGATGGCTTTGTTCATGGTCTGAAACTCAGTCGCGCTGACCGGCAATCCAGGTGCCCAGCACCTGCAGGTCGCTGTCCAGCAGGACGAAGTCGGCCTGGTAGCCGACCGCAATCTGCCCGTAACGATCATCCAGGCCCAGGAACTGCGCCGGATACGTCGATGCCATGCGCGAGGCTTCGGCCAGCGAGAGCCCCAACAGACCAACCGTGTTGCGCACGGCGGTGATCATGTCCAGCGCCGAACCTGCCAGGGCACCAGCCGCATTGCGGACCACGCCATCAACGGCAGTGATGGTTTCGCCATACAGCTCGAACGCCGGATTGTCCGAGCCCACCATCGGCATTGCATCGGTGACCAGGAACACCTTGCCACGCGGCTTGGCCGCCAGCGCCACGCGCAGGCTGGCCGGATGCACGTGCACGCCGTCGACGATCACGCCGCACCAGCTGTCGGCATCTTCCAGCGCCGCGCCCACCGCGCCGGGATCACGCCCCTGCAAGGGCGACATCGCGTTGTAGAGGTGGGTGAAGCCGGTGATGCCGGCATCCAGCCCCACGCGAATCTCGTCGTAGGTACCCGCGGTGTGACCCGCAGCCACGATCGCGCCATTGGCGACCATCTGCTGGATCGTTGCCAGCGGTACGCGCTCGGGCGCCAGCGTGATCAGGGTGACGCCGTTGTCCAGCGCCGTGGCCATGCGCACTTCGTCGACATCCGGCACGCGGAACTTGCCGGCATCGTGGGTCCCCTTGCGCGCCGGTGCGATGTACGGGCCCTCCAGATGGATGCCGAGCACGCCCGGCACCTTGGCAGCAATCGCCTCGCGCGTTGCCTGTACTGCACGTGCCATCACTTCGGCATCGTCGCTGATCAGGGTCGGCAGCATGCCGGTGGTGCCGTAGCGGCGATGCCCGGCCACCATCGTGCGCAGGGCATCGACATCGGTCTGGTTGTTGAACAGCGCACCGCCGCCACCGTTGACCTGGGCATCGATGAAACCGGGCAGCAGCCAGCCGCCACCCAGGTCCACCTGCGCATCGGCCGCGGCAACCGCCGGGTCATCGCTGGCGACGACCGCGGTGATGCGGCCGTCTTCGATCAATACCGCGACATCGTCACGGAAGTTCTCACCGGCAAGTACCCGGCCATTGCGCAGCGCGGTTTTCATCAGACGGTTTCCGTCACCTTGTTGAGGTGCGGCGGCAGGTCCGGGTTGTTGCCACGGCGCAGCGCCAGCGCGTTGATCGCGCGGTAGAAGCTCTGGATGGTCAGCAACGGTGCACACAGCGGGTGCGGTGCAGCTGCGGTCGGCAGGTTGCCGCCCTCGCCGGTCAGCCACACCTGTGCGCCGCGTGCGGCGAACTCGTCGGCCACGGCGCGGGTGCCGGCACCGGTTTCGTCGGGCTGGGCAAAGGCAAGTACCGGGAAATCGCGGCCGACCAGCGCCATCGGGCCGTGCTTCACTTCGGCCGAGCTATAGCCTTCGGCGTGCAGGCCGCAGGTTTCCTTGAATTTCAACGCCGCTTCCTGTGCGGCAGCCAGGCCGGGGCCACGGCCGAGCACGAACAGGTTGTGCGCATCGACCAGGCCGTCGGTCACCGCCGTCCAATCGCATGCCCACGCCTCGGACATCGCGGCCGGCAATGCATCCAGTGCGGCGATCAGCGCCGGATCGTTCTTCCAGTACGCGCCCAGCTGCAGGATCGCCGCCAGCGAGGCGAGATAGCTCTTGGTCGCCGCAACACTGCGCTCGACGCCAGCGCCGAGCGGGATGACGGTTTCGGCCAGCAGCGCCAGCGGCGAATCCTCGACATTGACCAGTGCGACCACGCGCGCGCCGGCGGCCTTGGCAGCCTCGGCATTGCGCAGCAGGTCGGGGCTCTTGCCCGATTGCGAGATCACGATGTACAGCGCGCCGCGCAGCTGCAGCGGCGCTTCATAGACCGAGCCCACCGACGGCGACGCCGAGGCGGTCACCAGCCCGAGCTGGGTCTCGAACAGATACTTGGCATAGGTTGCCGCGTGATCGGAACTGCCGCGGGCGCAGGTGACAACGAACGGTGGCGGGTTCTGGCGCAGGTCGGCGGCCAGGGCCTGCACCACGTCGCGGTTGCGCGCGAACTGGGCGGCGATGACAGAGGCGCTTTCCGCGGCCTCGTTGAACATCAGGGTTTCGGTTTCACTCGGCAGTGCCATGGATCGTTACTCGGATAGGTCGGGGGGAGATGAAGGAGGTCGCGACGGCTGCTGACGCAGCGGTGCGGTGGAACCACGTACCACCAGCTGCGGTACGAAGCCCTGGTTCTGCAGCTGTGCCGGGCTGTCTTCGTAGGCATCGGTACGCAGCTGGCCGATCAACAAACGCGCGGCATGGCGGGCGATGTCGCCGGTAGCCTGCTTGGCGGTGGTCAGCGCCGGCCACGACTGGCGCGAGAACGGGCTGTCCTCGAAGCCGGCGATGGACAGGTCATAAGGGACGTTCAAACCGGCCGAATTGGCCGCAGCCAACACGCCCGCGGCGATTTCGTCGTTGGAGCCGAAGATGGCGGTCGGCGGCTCGCGCAACGCCAGCAGGCGCCGTGCCCCTCGGAAACCATCATCAAAGGTGTAGTCGCCCGGGATCACCAGGTGCTTGTCCAGCGGAATGCCGTAGTCTTTCAGCGCTGCTTCGTAGCCGGCATAACGCTCGCCGCTGGAGCGGTGCGAGGTGCCACCCCACAGGAAGCCGATACGCTGATGGCCCAGCTGGATCAGGTGCTCGGTGATTTCATAGGCGGCATCGCGATCATCCACGAACACGCAGGGACCATCGCCCGGGTCTTCGGTGGCGGCGATGATGCGCACGGTCTTGATGCCGCGTGCATTGAGCGCGGCCACCAGCTCCGGACGCTCGGACATCGGCGCGGTCAGCACCAGCCCGGCCAGGCGCGAACGCTGCACCCAGTCGGCCAGTTCCTCGGCCAGCATCGGCGAGGTCGAATCACAGGGGTGGATCTGCAGGCCGAAGCCGGTCTCGCGGCAAGCCGACAGCACACCGTTCTGTACCCCGATGATGTGGTACGGATTGGGGTTGTCGTACACCAGCCCGATCACGAAGGTGGTGTTGCTGCGCAGGTTGCGCGCGGACGGATCGGGCTCATAGTCCAGCTCGGCCACCGCGCGCAGGACGCGCGCGCGGGTGGCCTGCATCACCGAAGGCTCGTTGTTGATCACCCGCGAGACGGTCTTCAATGAGACCTTGGCGCGCTCGGCGACATCCTTGATGGTGGGTCTACGCATTACCGGTTCCCGCGTTGGCTCGATTGCCGCCATGATGCTTGATTCAGGCGCCACGTGCCTTGCCCGCGTTATGACCAACGGTGCCGAAGTACAGGATGTACAGGTAGCAGGGGATCATCAGTGCGGCGAACACCAGCTGGAAGTGTTCCGGGTACGCATGCTTGAGCAGGGCGAAGGCCTGCGGGATGATCGCGCCACCGGCAATACCCATCACCAGCAACGCCGAGCCGGTCTGGGTAAAACGGCCCAGGCCGCGGATCGCCAATGGGAAGATTGCCGGCCACATCATCGCGTTGGCAAAGCCCAGCGCGGCGACAAAGCCCACCGACACGTAGCCGTGGGTGAAGAACGCACCAAGGGTGAACAGCACGCCCAGCACCGCCGACACGGCCAGATACTTCTCCTGCGAAATGTAGCGCGGGATCAGCGCCAAGCCGGCCAGATAGCCCAGCAGCATTGCGAACAGGGTGAAAGAGGTGAAGAACTTGGTCTGGTCCAACGGCAGGCCAAAAGCATGTCCATAGGTACCGATGGCATCACCAGCCATTACTTCCACACCGACATACAGGAACAGACAGATCACGCCCAGCCACAGGTGCGGAAACTGGAAGATGCTGCGCTTGGCAGCGGCACCACTTTGTTCCGGCGCGGCGTTGGATTCCTCGGCGCTGACTTCCGGCAGCGGCGACAGCAGCACCGCGACCGATGCCACCAGCAGGATGGCGAACATCACCATGTAGAACGTATGGATGCCGCCGGCAAACCCGTCCAGCAATGCCTCGCGCGTGGCCGGATCCGCCTTGGCGACTTCAGCGGCAAGATCACCCACGCCGTGCAGCACCAGTGAGCCCAGCAACAGAGGTGCCAAAATGCCCGCGATTTTGTTGCAGATGCCCATCAAGGCAATGCGGCGTGCAGCCGTTTCGATCGGCCCAAGGATGGAGATGTAGGGATTGACCGAGGTCTGCAGCAGCGCCAGGCCGCCACCAAGGACGAACAGGCTGGCCAACGCGCCCGGGAAAATCCGCCAGGTAGCGAACTGACCGAACGCCGCTGCGCCTGCCGCCATCACCACCAGGCTCAATGCCAGCCCCTTCTTCATGCCGGTACGGCGCAGTATCCACGACGCGGGAATGGCAAGGAAGAAATACGAAAGGTAGAAAACCATCAACACCAGGAACGCGGATATCTCGCTGACCTGGAAGGCCAACTGCACGAAGGTGATCAGCGGCCCATTGAGCCAGGTGAAAAAGCCGAGGATGAAGAACAGCACGCCGACCACGGCGATTGAAGAAGCCGTGCTGGTACGCGGCGTCGAGACGGGAACAGCAGACATGGGCAAAGCTCCTGCGGATGCGGGAGACGGATCGAGGCCGTCCGGCGATATACGTGGGAACAACGTTGTCACATTTATGGTTTGCTGCGGACAAGTTTGTCAACAACGCTGCATGCCGAGGCTATTCCGATAGCTCATCAGGAAAGCCCTACAAGCCCGGAGGAATCAGGCTTTCTGAGAAAAACCCTGCAACTAAAGCCACTACACGCTATCGGATGCAACAAATGCAGGCGCCGCAGGGTTTGCGCAGAAGCGCTGCAGCGCAACATCGAAAGTTTCAATTATTCGTTGACATCGTTGTCAGAACGATTACAGACTCGCCCCCCAATGGTGCCCTTCCGGGCGCTCCGCCTCGCCATAGGGAAACCGAGTGACAGCTGTCGTCCCCCCACTGCAGACCACCCGCCTTGACCCCGCCAGCCGGCCCTTCTTCGCCGCCGACGTGGGTGGCACGCACGTTCGCGTCGGCCTGATCCAGGCAGCAGCGGCAAACGATCCGGCTATCGATGTACTGTCCTACCGCAAGTATCGGTGCGCGGACTACCCCAGCCTCAGCGCGATCCTGTCCGACTTTGCCAGCCACAACCCGCCGGTCGAACATTGCGTGATCGCTACCGCAGGCTACGCGCTGCCGGATGGCACGGTGATCTCGGCCAACCTGCCCTGGCCACTGTCGTCCAGCCGCATCCGCGACGACCTTGGCTTTGCCGGCGTGCACCTGGTCAACGATTTCGAAGCAGTCGCGCATGCGGCTGGTCACATCAGCGCCAGCCAGGTATTGCAGCTGACCGGCCCTGCCGAAGTCGAGCGCGGCCCGACCCTGGTGATCGGCCCTGGCACCGGCCTGGGTGCGGCGGTGTGGATTCCGGTCGGCAGCCGTTCCGTGGTTCTGGCAACCGAAGCTGGCCAGGCCTCGCTGGCCGCCACCACCGAACTGGAAATGGCCGTGCTGCAGCAGATGCTGCAGGACCGCCCGCATGTTTCCATCGAACAGGCGCTGTCCGGCCCCGGCCTGCTCAATCTCTACAACGCGCTGTGCGCAGTACGCGGTGTCGCACCGGTGCACGCCACCCCCGATGCCGTCAGCGCCGCCGCCTGTGATGGCAGCGACCCGTTGGCCGTGGAAACCCTGCAACTGTTCTGCGGCATCCTCGGTTCGACCATCGGTGACATGGCCCTGCTCTACGGCGTGCAGGGCGGCATCTATCTGGCCGGCGGCATCCTGCCGAAGATCAGCCAATTTCTTTTGAACAGCACCTTCGTCGAACGCTTCCTCAACAAGGGGCCGATGCGCAAGGCGTTGCAAAGCATTCCCGTGAAGCTGGTAGAGCACGGGCAACTGGGCGTCATCGGCGCCGCCAGTTGGTATCTGGAAAAGTCGGCCACGTAGCCGTCAGCAGCATAAGCAACAGATCCACCAGCAGGACCCGTAGTAACGCGGCACGCAGTGCCAATCAATCTTGATGTTGAGGAGAGACAACATGCATCGCAAGACCATGCTTTCGGCAGCCATCGTCAGCTGCCTCGCCTTCAGCGCACACGCGCAGGAAGCCTCCAAGAGCGCCACCGACCTGGACACCGTGACCGTCACCGGTATCCGCGCCAGTCTGGAAAAGTCGCTGGACAGCAAGCGCAACAACGACACCGTGTCCGAGTCGATCACCGCTGAGGACATCGGCAAGTTCCCGAACACCAACGCCGCCGAAGCCATGGCTTTGATTCCGGGCGTCACCATCGACCGTCGCTTCGGCCAGGGCGAGCGTGTCAGCATCGACGGCACCGACCCCAGCCTCAACCTGAGCTTCATCGACGGCCACCCGGTCGCACAGGCCATCTGGCTGTACGGCGAGTCGCCGAACCGCGGTTTCGACTACACCATGCTGGCCCCGGAAGTGCTCGGCCGCCTGGAGATCATCAAGTCCTCCGAAGCCCGCCTGCCGGAAGGCAGCCTCGGCGGCACCGTGATGATGCATTCGCGCAAGCCGCTGGACATGGATGCCAATTCGGTCAGCGGCTCGGTCGGCTACAGCTACAACGACCAGGCCAAGAAGGGCGCACCGAACGTCTCGGTGCTCTACAGCTGGAAGAATGATGACTCCACCTGGGGCGTCAACGTCGCCGCCCAGCGCCACGAAGAAAAGGTCGATCGCCAGGGCATCGAGATCTTCGGTTACAGCACCGTTGCCGACTTTGCCAAGGTCAACCCGAACATCGCCGCCCAGGTCGGCAAGGGCGAACTGCGCCCAACCGACAAGGTCGCGCAGGAAGTCAACGTTGCCTACTTCCAGCAGGAGCGCAAGCGCGACAGCGCCCTGGTGAACCTGCAGTTCAAGCCCAACGATCAGTTCGAAGGCACCCTGAGCGGCCTGTACATCAAGGAAAACTTCGACAGCTACAACCAGTCGATGTACAACTTCATGACGCAGAACAACTCGTCCATGCAGGCCGTCGATTACTTCAATCCGACCGGCCCGGGCGGCTTCGTCACCGGCGGCCACACCAACGCCAACCCTGGCAGTGGCACCGGCATCATCTACGACAACCAGGTGCGCTTCTCCGAAGTAACCACCAAGGGCGTGGACCTGGACCTGCAGTACCGCGGTGATCGTTGGAAGCTGGGCGGCAAGATCGGCACCAGCAAGTCCGAGAACCCGAACATCAGCCAGTACCTGATCGAGCCGGTCTACAGCGGCGCCTACAGCTGGGACTACCGCAAGGGCTTCCAGGCCGACGACCAGGCCGCGTATTACGATCCGGCCAACTGGGGCAACATCTTCGGCAACAACGGCGTGTTCAGCTCTGAAGCCAAGGACAAATACGCGCAGCTGGATTTCAGCCAGAACTTCGACAGCATCTTCAACCAGCTGCTGGTCGGCGTACGTCACACCGAACACACCGAAAACTACGGTCTTGGCGTTTACGGCGGCGTACGCACCGGCACCCTGGCCGACGTCGGCACCATCGGCAACACCAATCTGCTCGGCAGCATGGGCGGCGTGTACGGCAACACCAGCCACCACCCGCAGGTCGGCAAGGGCAACGTGGTCAGCTGGGTCCACGGCAGCCCGGTCAACTACTCCCGTTCCGACGCCTCCAGCCTGTTGAACAACACCTGGGAGCTGGAACAGAAGACCACCGCCGCCTATGCGCAGCTGAACTTCTCCACCGGCGCCCTGCGCGGCAATGTCGGCCTGCGTTGGGCCCAGACCAAGACTGACAGCAGCGCCTATGTCTATGGCGACAACGTGCCGGTGCTGCCGGCGCCTGCCGAGTGGTGGCAGACCAGCAAGAGCAAGAAGAGCAACATGCTGCCGTCGCTCAACCTGGTCTATGACAATGGCGGCGACGTGGTCCTGCGTGCCTCGGCTGCCAAGGTCATCGCCTGGGCTCCGTACAACCTGATGTCGAACAACCTGTTCCTCAACGACACCATGATGACCGGCTCGGGCGGCAATCCGGACCTGGACCCGTACAAGGCCTACAATTTCAACCTGTCGGCCGAATGGTACTTCGCCCCGCAGTCGATCCTGGCAGGCTCGGTGTTCCTGAAGCAGACCCAGAACTACGTGCTGCAGACCCCGGGCACGGAGCGTCGTTACAACTCGATGCGTGACAGCAACCCGACCACTTGGTTGACCACGGTTGGCTCGCACGGCTGTACCGCCGACGGCTTCTGCGACTACAGCGTCACCCGTCCGCGCAATGCCGGTGGTGCCAGCGTCCGCGGCTTCAACGTCAACTACCAGCAGGCGTTCGGTGATACCGGCCTGGGCTTGATTGCCAACTACACCTACGCAACTGGCAATACCGACGCCGGCAACAACATGCCTTACCTGTCGCGCAGCACCGTCAGCGTCAGCCCGTACTTTGAAAACGAGCAGTTCAGCGCTCGCGTCAACTACAACTGGCGCAGCAAGTACGAAGGCGTTGGTTATGTCGCCGGCGCACCGGCTGCCACCACCGCTGCGTATGCCGACCTGAGCGCAAGCCTGGGCTGGAACTTCACCGACAACCTGAGCCTGTCGCTGGATGCGATGAACCTGCTCAACGAGAAATACCGCCAGTACGTTGCCCAGGAAGAGGCACTGGCTGCGGAGTACTTCACCGGCCGCCGCTACATGGCCAACCTGCGCTTCAAGTTCTGATCCATCCCGGCAGGCAACATCGCCGGTTAGCGTGACCCGCCGGGCCTGGATCATTCCGGGCCCGGTTTTTTTTGCCTTCATGCAATGCCAAGCCATGCTCGGCATTGCCCTGCTTCAGGTAGTGCCGAGCCATGCTCGGCAACGCACGCATTGTCGAGCGGAGCCCCAGCCGAGCATGGCTCGGCACTACAGAACAACACCTTGCCGGGCATGGCTCGGCACTACACAAGATCGATGCGGCAGGACACACTGCCGCCCAAGCACAGACAGGAGCTCCGCCCATGACGAAGTCCTTCCACAAGCGCAGCCGCGCGCCGTGGCTCAGCAGCTGCGTATTGCTGGGCATGTCCGCCCTGCAGGTGCAGGCCGCCGACTCCACCTCCGCCCCTACGCTCATCCCCCTGCCGGCCAGCTACCAGGCCGACGGCGGCAAGGACTTCGTACTGCAGAATTCCGCACGCGTCGGCGGCAATGACGAGGCCGCTCGCCGCGCCGCCGCGCAGTTCGTAACCCTGCTCAAGCAGAACGGCGGCCCAACCCTGGCCATCGCCGACAGCGCCAGCAAGGCTCAGATCCGCTTCCGCCTCGATCCTTCGGCGCTCAACACCGCCGAAGGCTATGCACTGAAGGTATCCAATACCGGCATCGACATCAGCGCAGGTGATGATGTCGGCCTGTTCTACGGCGCGGTCACCGCCGCCCAGCTGCTGACCGGCAACACGCCAGGCCATGTCGCCGCCGCCACCATCAACGACACCCCGCGCTTCCCGTGGCGCGGCTTCATGCTCGACTCGGCGCGCCACTTCCAGAGCATGGACGAGATCAAGAAGCTGCTCGATGCGATGGCGCAACACAAGCTCAATACTTTCCACTGGCACCTGACCGATGACCAGGGCTGGCGCATGGAGATCAAGCGCTACCCGAAGCTGACCGAAGTCGGCAGCTGCCGCGTGCCGCTGGGTGATGCCGGCCGCAATGCCGCCACCGGCGAAGCCCGCCAGTACTGCGGTTACTACACCCAGGAGCAGATCCGCGAAATCATCGCCTATGCGGCCGAACGCCATATCCAGGTGATCCCGGAGATCGACGTGCCGGGCCACGCCACCGCCGCCATCGTCGCCTACCCGGAACTGGGCACCACCGATCAGAAGCTGGTCATCGACAACCAGTGGGGCGTGTTCCCCAACCTGTTCAACACCGAGGAGGCCACCTTCCAGTTCCTGGAGAACGTGCTGGAAGAGGTGATCGAGATGTTCCCCTCCAAGTACGTGCACGTGGGTGGCGACGAGGCAGTCAAGGACCAGTGGATCGCCTCCAAGCGCGTGCAGGAGCGTATGCGCGAACTCGGCGCGAAAGATGAAATGGAAATGCAGAGCCATATCATCAAGCGCCTGGAGAAGTTCCTGGAGCAGCACGACCGTCGTCTGATCGGCTGGGATGAAATCCTCGAAGGCGGCCTGCCGCCGGAAGCGACCGTGATGTCCTGGCGTGGCACCGAGGGCGGGCTCAAGGCCGCCAGCGAAGGCCATGACGTGATCATGTCACCGGTCACGCACATGTACATGGACTACCTGCAGACCGACTCGCCGAACGAGCCGCCGGGCCGCCCGACCACGATCACCCTGCAGAAGGCCTACGAGTTCGAGCCGGTGCCGGCCGACCTCGCCGCGGACAAGCGTTCGCACATCCTTGGCCTGCAGGCCAACATGTTCAACGAGCACACCCGCAACGACCAGAACCTGGAACACAACCTGTTCCCACGCCTGGCTGCTGTCGCCGAAACCGGCTGGAGCCCGCAGGACAAGCGCAACTTCAGCAGCTTCCTGCAGCGCCTGCCGCAGCAGTTGCAGCGCTATCGGGCGATGAACATCGCCTATGCCAAGACGCCGTTCCAGGTCGACATGCTGGACAAGGGCGAACACCGTACTGGCGCGGTGCAGGTGAGCCTGAACAATCCACTCGGCTATCCGGTGCATTACACCGTGGACGGCAGCGCCGTCACCGCCGCCTCGCCGCTGTACGCGCAGCCACTGCAACTGAAGGTGCCGGTGCAGGTACAGACCGCTGCGTTCTTCGATGGCAAGCCGCTGGCGCCGGCCAGCACCTTCAAACTGGATGCCGCTTCACTGCTGGTCCGCGAAGACACCCAGCTCGGCCTGTGCCCGAACGGCGGCAAGCTGCTGTTGCGCCTGGAAGATGACGGTCCGGCCGAGGGTGAGCGTGAGGTATTCAACGTCAATATCTTCAACCCCTGCTGGCTGTGGAGCGATGTGGATCTGTCTGATATCACCCACATCAAGGTGCGTGCAGGCCGCATTCCTTACAACTTCCAGCTGGCCCACGACGAGCCCTCGCGCAAGTTCGCACCAGCACGTACCGCGCATGGCGAAATGGAACTACTGGCCAACTGCGAAGGCAAACCGCTGGCATCGATCCCGCTGCCGGCCGAGCCGGGCGCGGACGGCTTCCTCGAACTGGATGCCCCGATCAGCGCACCGGCCAAACGTGGCGACCTGTGCGTGCGGTTCACCGGCGACACCCGTCCGAACATGTGGACGCTGGACTGGATCAAGCTCGAACCCGCCAAATAATCCGCACAGCGGCGTGATGTAACCCGGAAGGCCACCGCATGCGGTGGCCTTCTGCTGTCTGCCTCCAGGCCATTTGAAGTTCCGGCTTTGTGGGCCGTTGTGGGAGCGGCGTAAGCCGCGAAGCAACTGATCCAACAGCCGGCAGTTGCCCAGTGCATCGACTCACCAATGTCCGTTACCGATCAGCGATACAGGAAAGCCCTCCCATTTCATTGCTCCCGGCTTCGCGGCTTAGGCCGCTCCTGCAGGTGCCCTTTGCGTGCCAAAAAATTTCACGAGACTCCAGCAACTCCGACAGATTCAACGCAAAAGCGCCCCTGGATTTCAAATGAAACAAAAATAATCACTGAAATCATTGATATATAGGCAGCAACTGCAACCCCGCGAGGATGAAAATTTTTTGCAGTGCGCCTTGACATCGTTGTCACGAAGCCACGACACTCCGCATGCCGCAACGCCATCACAGGTGTCGCGCCAACTTCCAGGGGACGTGTGTGGTTGCCAGCCGGAATCCAACAGCCAAGCTGACCACTCCTGCATCTGCCGCGCCGTTGCTGGCCGCCGATGTGGGTGGCACCCACGTCCGCGTGGGCCTGGTACAGCCAGGCAGCAGCGCCAGTGCGCCCATGCAGTTGCTGGCCTACCGCCAGTACCGCTGTGCTGACTACCCGGACCTGAGCAGCATCCTTGCCCAGTTCCCGGTTGACCGCGCCACGGTGCGCGAATGCGCCATTGCCAGCGCTGGTTACGCCCTGCCCGATGGCACCGTGATCTCAGCCAACCTGCCGTGGCCGCTGTCGTGCAATCGCATTCGCGATGACCTCGGCTTCGCCGCAGTGCACCTGGTCAATGATTTCGAGGCCGTTGCCCATGCCGCCGCACATATCGACGCTGGCGATGCATTGCAGCTGAGCGGCCCGGCAATCGTCGCCGACGGCCCTGTATTGATCGTCGGCCCCGGCACTGGCCTGGGCGCGGCCCTGTGGATCCCCAACGGCAACCGTTCGATGGTATTGGCCACCGAAGCCGGACAAGCATCGCTCAGTGCCAGCACCGCACTGGAAGTCGCCGTGCTGCAGCAGATGCTGCGCGGGCGCAGCCATGTCGCCATCGAGCACGCCCTGTCTGGCCCGGGCCTGCTCAATCTGTACAACGCGCTGTGCGCCGTCTGCGACACCACGCCCGTGCACGCCACCCCCGACGCAATCAGCGCTGCCGCCTGCGTTGGCAGCGATCCGCACGCCGAACAGACACTGCAACTGTTCTGCGCGATTCTCGGCTCGACCATCGGCGACATGGCGCTGCTGTACGGCGCACAAGGCGGCATCTACCTGGCCGGCGGCATCCTGCCCAAGATCAGCCAGTTCCTTTTGAACAGCAGCTTCGTCGAACGTTTCCTCAACAAGGGACCGATGCGCGAAGCGCTGCAACGCATCCCCGTGAAGTTGGTAGAGCACGGGCAACTGGGCGTCATCGGCGCCGCCAGTTGGTATCTGGGACGCAGGGAAATCGATCCCAGCGCACCGCACTCCGCAGTAGACCCGGCGCATGCAGCAACCCGCTCATGCCCAGCTTCCAGTGACACCAGTTCCGGCCAGTTCGCCGGCATCCATCAATGATGAGGAGAGACATCATGAGGTACCGCAAGTCCGTACTATCCGCCGCCATCGTCACCTGCCTGAGCTTTTCCGCGCACGCGCAGGAAGCTGGCAAGCAGGCCACCGACCTGGATACCGTGGTTGTTACCGGCATCCGCGCCAGCCTGAAGCAGGCACTGGATTCCAAGCGTGATTCGGACGCCATCGTCGACGTGGTCACCGCCGAAGACGTGGGCAAGTTCCCGGCCACAAACGTCGCCGAAGCCATCACCATCATCCCCGGCGTAACCATCGACAAGGCCTTCGGCCAAGGCGAGAAGGTCTCGATCCTGGGCACCGACCCGGCCTTGAACCGCACCCTGCTCAATGGCCAGACCATTGCCTCGGCCGACTGGTTCATCTCCGATCAGCCGGGCCGCACCTTCAACTACTCGTTGCTGGCACCGCAGCTGGTCAGCAAGGTCGAAGTCTACAAGTCGCCGGAAGCATGGCTTGAGGAAGGCTCGATCGGCGGCACTGTCAACGTCTCCACGCGCAAGCCGCTGGACCTGAGCGGCACCACCATTTCCGGTGCGGTTGGCTACCTGTACAACGACCGCGTCGAAGCCGGCGATCCCTCGGTATCGGCGATGTTCGGCTGGAAGAACGAGGCGGACAATTTTGGCGTGATCGTGTCCGCACAGCGCTCGATCGAAAACATCCGTCGTGACGGTATCGAGTCCTACGGCACGGTCAGCGGCAAGGATTACATCAACGGCAAGGGCGGTTCGCCGAACTCGATCACCACCACCACCACCGACTGGTCGACCGACCCGGCCACCACCATGCCGCCGAGCTGCGTGGGCACCTGCGCCACCACCTTGCTGGCCAACCCGAATGCAGTCGCGCCGAACGCAATCAGCGCGCACTACTTCGAACAGGAGCGCAAGCGCGACACCCTGTCCGTTGCCCTGCAGTTCAAGCCGACCGACAAGCTGGACATCGAGTTCAACGCACTAAACGTCAAGGCCAAGTACGACAACATGACCCACTCCATGTTTGCCTTCAACGGCAATCCATGGAACTCGCTGGGCGGCCTGACCGACGTCACCGTCGATGGCGGCGTGATGACAAAGGCCTCGTTCCGCAACGCCTTGACCGTGTATGACCTGCTCAACCGCCAGGCCACGGTGGACACCGATTCCTACGACCTGAAGTTCACCTGGAAAGACGAGCGCTGGTTCGCCTCGGCCCACGCCGGCATTTCGGAGGCAAGCGGCGGCACCGGCAAGCAGGTGTTCGGCGAGTTTCTCAACAAGGCCGACTACAGCTACGACATCAGCGGCAAGACCCCGAGCCTGAACTTCCACGGCTACCAGACCGACCCGGTCGCCGACGTTGCCACGCACATGAAGCCCGGCCATGCCGGCAGCCCGTTCACCGATCCGTCCGCCTACCGTTTTGACGGCGGTGGTCCGGCCGGCGGCTGGCACACCAACCCGCCCAGCGCCACCAACTGGGGCGCAGGCTGGGGCGGCAACATCGTGACCAAGCCGACCAAGGACGAAGAGCGCTACTTCCAGGTCGACGGCGGTGTCACCCTGGACTCGCCGATCTACCAGGTCCGCTTCGGCCTGAAGCGTCGTGAGCACGAAACCTCGCAGTCGATGGCTGGTGTATCGCTGGCATCGATCAAGGGTTATGGCGACCTGACCGCCGACCAGTTCAGCCCCAAGGATGTGCCGAACAGCTACCTCAGCGGCTTCGGCAACGTGGGTGACCTGAGCAACCGCTTCATGATCGACGGCTGGGCACTGGCCGATTACATCAACAGCGGCAAGTGGCTGGCCCCGTGGCAGACCATGCCGACGCCGAGCACCTTCAGCGATCCGTCCTACGCCGCCAACACCTGGACGGTGAAGGAAGACATCAACGCCGCCTACATCCAGGCTGATTTCAGCCATGACCGCCTGCGCGGCAACTTCGGCGTTCGCCTGGTGCAGACCGAATCGGAAAGCACCGGCTACACCTGCTCTTCGCTGAAGAGCCCGTGCCCGGCAGACGGCTATGTGTTGAGCACGGTCAAGAAGAAGTACAACAATGTCCTGCCCAACCTCAACGTCGCCTACGACCTGAATGACAGCGTGGTCCTGCGTGGCTCGGCGGCAAAGGTGATCTCGCGTCCGAACTACGGCGACATGTCCAGCTACCTGTGGATTGGCGACCAGACCCTGACCGGTGGCGGTGGCAACCCGAACCTGGATCCGTACGAGTCCACCAACCTCGACCTGTCGGCCGAGTGGTATTTCGCCGAGAACGCCATCCTGGCCGGTACCGCCTTCTACAAGAAGGTCGACAACTACATCCTGGTGACCACGCAGAAGGAAACCCATTACAACCAGTCGCAGCAGACGGATACCGAGTACGACATCTCGCGTCCGAACAATGCCGGTGGCGCCAAGATCCAGGGCTTCTCGGCCGCGTTCCAGACCAGCCTGGACAACGGCCTGGGCCTGCTCGCCAACTACACCTACGCTGACGCCAAGGCTGATGCCGGCAACCGCCTGCCGTTCAACTCCAAGAACCAGGTCAACTTCAGCCCGTTCTATGAGAGCGAGCGCTGGAGCGCCCGCGTGACCTACTCGTGGCGTTCGAAGTACTACACGCAGGCTGACCGCGGCAACTTCCTGGTCACCGATGACTACGACTCGCTGGATGCCAACATCAACGTCAAGCTGACCGACAACCTGACCCTGGGTCTGGATGGCATGAACCTGCTCGACAGCGAATATCGCTCCTACGCCGAGGTTCCGGGCGTCGCCAACACCGAGAAGGTCATCCGCGGCCTGTACCGCACCGGCCGCCGCTACATGGCCACGCTGCGCTTTGCCTTCTAAGGCGTAGCTACCCGTTTCACTGGTTCTGTTGTCTTTTTCTCCAGCGGGCTTGGGATTTCCAGGCCCGCTTTTTTTTACCCGCGATGCGCCATTGGCGCGCCTCCCACTACCCGCCGCGGGCGACGGCGCAACGCGCGCAGCCTGCACCAACTGGAGCAACTGCAATCGCAGCCGCAACGCCCCGAAAAGCCCCCAAGCGGAATCTGGATTATCAATGAATTGAAGATAAACATAATTTTCAAAAATGACTGAAATTCACTCCAACAAGTTTCAGGCGGAATGAATGGATATTCCTTTTCATTCAATTTATTCTTGAAAAACAGTAACTACAGTATGAAACAGAGATTTCAAGGCGCCAGTTTTTCGTGAAAATTATTTTTGCCAATTGAAAACAAATACACGCAAACTCCACCCCGAGCTGAACGACGGTAGTCACCCGCCCCACCCACCCATCGAGACATGACGTGGACAAGCAAGGCCGGCAGTACATCCGATCCACTTCCAACAGCGCCCGTTTTCGAGCGCTCTCCACGTTTGCTGCAACCGGCCTGTTTCTGAACTGACACCGCGTTCGACGTGGCCGGCCGTCATGGCAGCCGCGCTGTTTCTCCGCACACCCGAAGGGATGCGGGATTCACTGGCCAGCAGCTTTTGCAGGCCATCCATCAGCAAAGGGAGAGAGACCTTTGAAACACCGCAAGTCACCGTTAACCGCCGCCATCGTCAGCTGTCTGGCGATCAGTTTTGCGGCCAGCGCACAGGAAGCGCAGCCGGAGGCGGCAACCGAACTGGACCGCGTCGTCGTCACCGGCATCCGCGCCAGTCTGCAGCAGTCGCTTGAGTCCAAGCGCAATGCCGACAGCATCGTCGACGTGATCACCGCCGAAGACGTGGGCAAGTTCCCCGCTACCAACGTCGCCGAAGCGATGACCATCATCCCCGGCGTGACCATCGACCGCGCCTACGGCCAGGGCGAGCGCGTCAGCATCCTCGGCGTTGACCCGGCCTTGAACCGCACGCTGCTCAACGGCCAGTCCATCGCCTCGGGCGACTGGAACATGTCCGACTTCCCGACCCGCACCTTCAACTACTCGCTGCTGGCACCGGAACTGGTCGGCAAGGTGGAAGTGTTCAAGTCGCCGGAAGCGCGCCTGGAAGAAGGCTCCATTGGCGGCACGGTGAACATCTCCACGCGCCGGCCTTTGGACATGCCCGAGCAGTTCAGCCTCACTGGTCGCGTCAGCTATACCCGTAACGAGCTGGTGAGCAACACCGATCCGCAAGCATCAGCCGCTTTCGGCTGGAAGAACGCGTCGGAGAACTTTGGCGTCATCGTCTCGGCACAGCGTTCGAACGAAAGCATTCGCCGACAGGGCATCGAGTCCTACGGCAGCGTGATCGGCCAGAACTACTACTCCGGCCTGGGCGGCGGTGGCTCGGTGGTGAACGCCCCGGGCGGCAACCCGAGCTGCGTCGGTAGCTGCGAGCAGACGCTGAGCAACAACCTGGGTGCAGTGGGCCCGAACTCGATCAGCGCGCACTTCTTCAACCAGGAGCGCAAGCGCGACACCTTCTCCGCATCGCTGCAGTTCAAGCCGCTGGAACAGCTCAACATTGAGTTGAACGCGCTGAAGATCGATGCCAATTTCGATCACACCGTGCAGGCGATGTTCGTCAATCCGGGCAACACCTACAACAGCCTGTTCACCCTGACCGATCTGACCGTCAAGGACGGCATCATCACCAGCGGCACGCACAAGAATGGCCTGGCCATCTTCGACCTGCAGAGCCGACGCGCCGCCGTGGAATCGGAAACCTACGACCTCAAGGCCGACTGGAACGATGAGCGCTGGTTCGCCTCCACCCATATCGGCAGCACCAAGGCCGAGGCCGGCCCCAAGCAGGTCTTCGGCAGCTTCCTGGCCCGCACCGATTACACCTGGTCGATCGAGAACGCTCCCAGCCAGCCGGGCAGCGTGACCTTCCAGGGTGCCAACCCGTTCACCAACCCCAGCATGTTCCAGCTGGATTCGGGCTGGGGCGGCAACCTGGTCCACAAGCCGACGCTGGACAAGGAAACCTATGGCCAGCTGGATTTCGGGATCAAGCTCGACTCGCCGGTCTACATGATCCGTGGCGGCTACAAGCAGCGTCGGCACGAAACCGGCCAGACGCAGCTGGGCGTAGGCCTGTCCGGCGCCACCCCGTCCGCCTCGCAGTTCTCCCCGCAGAAGATGCCAGGCAACTACCTGGACGGCTTCAGCGGCTACGGCGACCTGGGCAACCGCTTCTTCATTGATGGCTGGGCCCTGTCGGACTACATCCTGGGCGGCGAGTGGCTCCCCCCCGGCTCGCCCATGCCTCAGTTGGCCACGTTCAACGCCGCCGAGTTCATCCGCAATACCTGGACGATTGAAGAAGACACCCAGGCCGCCTACGTGCAGGCCGATTTCAGCTTCGACCGGCTGCGCGGTAACGTCGGTGTGCGTTACGTACAGACCGACGTCGGATCCGGTGCCTGGAACTGCCGGGTCAATCTCACTTCCTGCCCGACCGGGCAGTACGAGTGGCGGGTGAAGAAGAGCAAGTACAACAACACGCTTCCCAACCTCAACCTTGTCTACGATGCCGCTGATGATGTGGTGCTGCGCTTCTCCATCGCCAAGACCATGGCTCGTCCCGGTTACGCCGACGTTTCCAGCTACCTGTGGCTGGCCGACCAGTCGCTCAAGGGGGGTGGCGGCAATCCTGATCTGAAGCCCTACCGCTCCACCAATCTGGACCTTTCGGCGGAGTGGTATTTCACCAAGGATGCCATCCTGGCCGGCTCGATCTTCTATCGCGATGTAGCCGACTACATCCTGATGGCCTCGCGCGTGGAAACCCACTTCAACCAGAACCAGAACCGCGATGACCAGTTCCTGGTGGACCGTCCGCAGAACGCCGGCGACGCCAAGATCAAGGGCGCATCACTGGCGTGGCAGCAGAACTTCGGCTGGGGCTTCGGCATGATCGCCAACGCCACCTACTCCAAGGGTGAAGCCACCGATGGCCGTCCGCTGCCGTTCAACTCCGTACGCCAGTTCAATCTGAGCCCGTTCTTCGAGAACGAGAACTGGAATGCCCGCATCACCTACAACTGGCGTGACAAGTATTTCACCCAGGTCAGCGGTGGGCGCCAGCTGTGGACGATGGATTACGCATCGCTGGATGCGTCGGTGGCCTACAAGGTAAATGACCACCTGACCCTGAGCCTTGAGGGCATGAATCTGCTGGACGAGCAGTACCACACCTACTCCGGCGTGAAGCAGCTCACCCGCGGTGTCTACAACAGTGGCCGCCGCTACTCGGCCTCACTGCGCTTCGCCTTCTAAGCCGTAATGCAACACCGCCTGGCGGGAGCCAAGTGCTTCCGCCAGGTTCCTGCCAGCCAACCAGCACGCACCGGGCATCACTGCATGGAACAGCCGAAAGCCAATACCCTTCACCGCCACCTTCCGCTGCTGGCGGTTCTGGCTTGCCTGCTGTTGCTGCCGGCACGCACTGCAAGCGCTGCCGATGACCTCTCCGGCTACTGGCTCGGCGAGATTGGCAGCCCACGCGAGAAGGTCAGCATCGGGCTCAACCTGCAGGCCGACGCCAACGGCCGCTATGACCTGCAGCTGGATCTGCCGATCGCCCACCTGCGCTCACTGCCCCTGCACGGCAAGGCCGATCTCGACGACAGCAACACCCTGGTCCATCGCACCCTGCACATGGCGCTGCGGATGCAGGACAAGGAATTGACCGGCACCTTGCTGGGCAGCGGCGAACGCCTGCGTCTGCGCCGTGGCACGCCCGCCGGGCTCCCCACCGAACCCGCAGCCAACACAGCGCCCCAGGCCCTGCCAGGCCCGCGCTGGAAGGCCCACCTTGGCGGCCAGATTCTCGCCTCGCCGGTTGTCGCCGATGGCATCGCCTATATCGGCACCACCGCTGGCACCCTGTTTGCTGTCGACCTCGCCGATGGCAGCCTGCGTTGGGGCAGCGCATTGGGTTACCCCGTCTATGCAACCGCGTTGGTGACCGACGACGCGGTGTTCGTCAACAGCGATGGTGGCTACCTGCACCGGCTTGATCGCAAGACCGGCCGCGAGCAGTGGCGCTCTTCCATCCAGGATGCGCGCAGCAGCCGCGAACCTCCGCAACCGCAATCGGCGGCCTGGGAATGGCAAGGTCCACGCCCGCTGCTCGGCAACGGCCAGATCTATATCGGCGGCAACGACGGCAGCGTGCAGGCGCTGGACATGCGTACCGGCGCCAGCCGTTGGAAGCGACAGCTTGCCGGTCGCATCCAGCATGGCCTGGCCAGCGATGGCACCCAACTGTTCGCAGTCACCGAAGCAGGCGTGGTGCAGGCACTCAATGCGCGCACCGGCACCCCACTATGGCAGTACCGTCTTGCCTCACGCCCGGGCGCAGCACCGGTGGCGCATCGCGGTCGCGTGTTCTGCAACGACCGCAGCGGTGTGCTGCACGCAATCGACGCCAATACCGGCAACGCGCTGTGGCTGACCCAGTTCTGGACCTCATGGATCGAGTCCGAGCCGTCCTTCGACGGCAACACCCTCTACATCGGCTCCTCGGACCTGCGCAAAGTGAGCGCCATCGACATCGTCAGCGGGCGCGTGCTGTGGCGCACCGACGTCGGCGGCTGGAGCTGGGGCACGCCACTGGCGCTGGGCGACCACCTGCTGGTCGGCATGGCCGCCGGTCACCCCTATTTTCTTGAGCATGCCGCTGGCGTAGGCGTACTTGATCGACGCGACGGGCGCCTGCTCGCCACCCATGCACTGCCATCCGGGCGCGGCTTCCAGTGGGGCATCGCCGGCAATCTGGTCAATCATGCCGATGTGCTTGTTGCTGCCGATATCGAAGGCGTGCTGATGGGCTTTGCACTTGATGCGATGATCAAATCCAGTAGCGCCGCCACCATGCAGAGCACTGCCGTGCCGCCCGCCTTGCCTTCCCTCCCCCCGCGGATCGCAGCAACCGCAACATCAACTGCAAACGCAACAGCGGCTGTCAATACGCCAGCCGTCAACAACAAGGATCCATGATGCACCGACTCTCCAGCCATGCCCTGCACGCCGCCCTGCTGCTCGCCCTTGGCGCTGCCAGCGGCCATGCAGGTGCTGCCACCAGCAGTGCAAGCGTCCAACTGTTGCCGGTCGAAGTAACCGGCGCCAGCATCATTCCGCGCCCGGTATCGGTGCTGCCAGGCAACGGCCGCTTCACCGTCGATGCCTCCAGCCGCGTGATCGCGGCTGACGGTGCCAGCGAAGTCGCCACGCAGTTCACCCAGTTGCTTGCACGCACCACACCGCTGCAGCTCAAGCCCAGCAGCAGTGGCCAGGCCAAGGGCGCGATCCAGTTCCGCATCAGCAAACCTGCTGCCGATGCATCAGTGGAAAGCTACTCGCTGCGCATCAACAACGATGGCGTGCTGGTCGAAGCCGGTGATGCACGCGGCCTGTTCTACGGCGCGATGTCGTTGTGGCAGCTGCTCGCTGCTGCACCGTCGAACAGCATCACGCTGCCGGCCATGCAAGTGGAGGACGCGCCGCGTTTCAACTGGCGTGGCTTCATGCTCGACTCGGCGCGGCACTTCCAGAGCATCGACGACATCAAGCTGATCCTCGATGCCATGGCCACGCACAAGCTCAACACCTTCCATTGGCATCTCACCGATGACCAGGGCTGGCGCATGGAGATCAAGCGCTATCCGAAGCTGACCGAAGTGGGCAGCTGCCGTTCTGCCGCTGGCGAAGCCGGCATTGGTGCCGATGGCAAGCCGCATCTGTATTGCGGCTTCTACACCCAGGATCAGATCCGCGATGTAGTGGCCTACGCCGCCGCCCGCCATATCACGGTTGTGCCCGAGATCGACGTACCAGGCCACGCCCAGGCCGCGGTTGCCGCCTATCCGGAACACGGTGTTGTCGATGGCCCGACCCAACCGTCGGCCAACTGGGGCGTGAACCCCTATCTGTTCAACCCGCGCGAAGAGACCCTGCAGTTCCTGGAAAACATCCTCGCCGAAGTGCTGGAGATGTTCCCCGGCCAGTACATCCATATCGGCGGCGACGAGGCGGTGAAGTACCAGTGGCAGGATTCGCCGCAGGTGCAGGCCTATATCCGCGAGTTGGGCCTGAAGGATGAAGAAGCACTGCAGTCGCACATGCTCAAGCGACTGGAGAAGTACCTGGAAGACCACGACCGCAAGCTGATCGGCTGGGACGAAATCATCGAAGGCGGCCTGCCGCCGCAGGCCACGGTGATGTCCTGGCGCGGTATCGAAGGCGGCATCGAGGCGGCCACGCATGGCCACGATGTGGTGATGGCGCCAGGCAACACCCTGTACCTGGATTTCCTGCAGACCAATCTGCCGGAAGAACCCACCGGACGTCCCAAGTTCACCTCGATGCAGCGCGTCTACGCGTTCGACCCGGTGCCGGCCGAGCTGACCCCGGCGCAGCGCAAGCACGTGATCGGCGTGCAGGCCAACATGTGGACCGAACACACCCGCAACGGCAAGGACCTCAAGCACAACGTGTTCCCGCGCCTGGCCGCGCTGTCCGAGATCGCCTGGACGCCGCTGCAGAACAAGAGCTACGACGACTTCCTCGCACGCCTGCCGGCGCAGCTGCAGCGCTACAAGGCATTGGGCATTGATTACGGCCAGACCGCGCTGTCGGTGGCAATGAAGCGTCAGGACGATCGTGCAGCTGAGAAGGTAACGGTCGAGCTTTCCAACCCGCTCAGCTACCGCGACATCCGTTACACCACCGACGGCAGCACGCCGACCGCGCAATCACCGGCCTATCCCGGCGCGCTGACCTTGCCGGTGCCTACCGTGCTGACCGCGTTGACCTTCTTCAACGGCAAGCCGGTGGCCGACAAGCCCAGCCAATGGAACTTCGATGCGCAGTCGCTACTGACCCGCACCGACAAGACCCTGGCGCAATGCCCGCAGGGCGGCCGTCTGCTGCTGCGTCTGGTCGACGACAACCCGCTTCACGGTGAGCGCGACAACTTCGACGTCACCATCTTCAATCCGTGCTGGTTGTGGGAGGACGCGCAGCTGCAGGACATCGCCTCGATCAAGGTCCGCGCCGGTCGCATTCCCTACAACTTCGGCCTGCTGCGCCCGGAGGAAGCCAAGCGCGGCTTCCGCAAGCCGGTAAGCCAGTATGGCGAGTTTGAAGTGCGTGCCGGCTGTGAGGGCCGCGTGCTGGCCACCGTGCCACTGCCGCAGCAGCCGGGCAAGGATGGCTTCATTGAACTGGAAGCACCGCTGCAAGCCGGTGCCGAGCAGATCACCGACCTGTGCATGACCTTCAGCGGCGATACCCGTCCGCAGATGTGGGTGCTGGACCAGGTGCATCTGCAGCCGAAGAAGTAAGGCCCGGGGAGAAATCGCCGGGAAGGCGCGGTGCGGTACGTGAGTCCTCTCCACCCACGTCCCGCACCGCACCGACTTTGCAAAATCACCGGCACCATGAAGGTGCCTGTGATGGCGCAAACGTAGCAGCCCAGGTGCCGTCAGCGTAAGTGCCATGACAGCGGAAATGGCTGATTTATCTAAAGAATTAAGTTGCAGCCGCAACCAGACCAGGTTACGCCACCGCGCAGGCGAGGCGTTATCGGCTCAGCGCCCTTGCAGCCTCACCAGCAAATCCCGCAGCGGCGTCAGCACCGTCAGCATGCCGATCAGTACACCGCTGGCATTGGCCAGCGCATCCATTGGATCCGCCATGCGCGTGGCAGTCAGTGCGCCCTGCGCCCACTCGATGCCCACCCCCATCGCAACCAAACCTGCTGCCACCCAGCACAGCGCGCGGCGGCTGCCGAACAGCTGCACTGCACTGGCAGACAGGATGAAGTAGGCCAGCAGGTGCTCAACCTTGTCGCTGTTCTGCGGCAGGTTCAATTCTGGCGGCGGGATCAGGCACACCACAATGACGGTCAGCACCGCCGCACGCCACAGGCCCAACCAGAACCCCTGCCGCCGCAGTGGCTTCAGCGTGGTGCTTACAGCCGCCACGTCAGGTCACCGAGCAGGAAGGCCGCCGACATGTCGACGTCACGGCTGAAGCCCATCACCTGGAAACGCTCGCCCATTTCAGTCGGCAAGGTCAGTCGCTTGAGCTGATCGCGCAGGCGCAATTGACCGACTTCATCGGTGCGCGCCTCGGCCTGCAGCAGCAGATCGGTGATGCCGTTGCCGAGCAGGAAGTTGGCCTGGTTGCTGTAACCGGCCAGCTCGAAACCGGCATGGGTGCCGGCCTCGGCCAACGCGGTGAAATCCACCGAGGCGGTGATGTCCTGCAGGCCTGGCCACAGGAACACGTCGTTATGCACGCGGTGACGGTAGAACGCGCGCATCGTGCCGTCCGTGCGGTCGTGCTGGTAGAACTCGCTGCGCGAGTAACCATAGTCGACGAACAACATCGCACCACGCTGCATGCCACCGGCCACGGCCTGGATCCAGTACGGCAGCTGCGGCAGCACCTCTGAGCGGTAACCGTGCGCGAACGGGCGCTCCAGATAACGCTCCACGTGCCGCACCGCGCCCAGCATCAGCTGGTCGGCCGGTTGCGCGCCGCGCACGAAGCGGCCTTCGCCGTCGAGCTCCACGGTCTCTTCATAGATCTCGCCTTCGTCGGCGAGGAAACGCGGCGTCGGCAGCGCATCGATGACTTCGTTGGCGAACAGCACACCATCCCAGTCGTCATCGAACGGCCGGTCCAGCCACTCCACCAGCGCGAACACCGGCGGAATCAGTGCGCGTTCGAGGCGCTCGCGCTGGCGCTCGCGCAGGTCGGCGCTGGGCTCGAGGATGGCGTAGCGCTCAGGCAAGGCATCCAGCTCCAGCAGGCGCTTGAGCATGACTTCGGCGAATGCACCGCTGCCGCCGCCCAGCTCCAGCATGCGTGCCTGCGGACCGAGCTGCTTCAGCACCGGCGCCACCGCGTTGGCGGTGGTGGCGGCAAACAGCGCGCCGATCTCCGGCGAGGTGACGAAGTCACCGGCGGCACCAAACTTGCTGGCACCGGCGCTGTAATAGCCCCAACCCGGCGCATACAGTGCCAACTCCATGAAGCGTGAAAACGGCACCGCACCGCCTTGGGCAAGAATGTCCGCACGCAGGTGCGCGGCCAGCTGCTCGCTGTGGGCAAGCGCGTCTGAATCGGGGGTTGGCAGGTCGGAATGCATGATGCGGCGGTTTGCGAGGACAATGCACAGGATAGCTGAGTAAGGAAATCCCAGATGACAGAATCCCAACGGGTGGCCCTGGTCACCGGCAGCGCGCGCCGGATCGGCGCCGGCATTGCCCGTCACCTGCATGCCCATGGCTACCGCATCGCCCTGCACGCGCACCAATCCAGCGAGGAGCTGCAGTCACTGGCCTTCGACCTGGAAAGCGAGCGCGCGGGCAGCGTATTGGCGCTGGAGGCCGACCTGCGCGACGTGGCCGCCCTGCCCGACCTGGTGGAACAGACCGTCGGCCAGTTTGGCCGACTGGATGCGCTGGTCAACAATGCATCCAACTTCTTCCCGACCCCGTTCGGGCAGGTCCAGCCGGAGCAATGGGATGAATTGTTCGCGGTGAATACGCGCGCGCCGTTCTTCCTGGCGCAGGCCGCCGCACCGCATCTGATCAAGCAGCGCGGCGCCATCGTCAACCTGACCGACCTGCACGCCACCCAGCCACTGCGCGAGCACCCGGCCTACAGCTCGGCCAAGGCCGCGCTGGAGATGGTGACCCGCTCATTGGCGCTGGAGCTGGCCCCGCACGTAAGGGTCAACGCCATCGCCCCCGGCGCCATCCTCTGGCCCGAGCAGGGCAAGAGCGAAGCCGCCAAGCAGAAGCTGATGGAACGCACACCGCTGGACCGCCTCGGCACCCCGCACGAGATCGCCTCGGCGGTCCGCTGGCTGCTGGACGATGCCGGCTACATCACCGGCCAGACCCTGCGCCTGGACGGCGGCCGCCTGCTGACCTAGTGCCACGCCCCCGTAGTGCCGAGCCATGCTCGGCAGGGGCTTTACCAGCGAACAGCTGCCCTCACCCCAACCCCTCTCCCGCATACGGGAGAGGGTGCAAAGCATAGTGCCGAGCCATGCTCGGCAGGGGCTTTACCAGCGAACAGCTGCCCTCACCCCAACCCCTCTCCCGCATACGGGAGAGGGTGCAAAGCGTAGTGCCGAGCCATGCTCGGCAGGGGCTTTACCAGCAAGGCCGATGC
>NZ_JBRREH010000067.1:0-27225 GCF_056760175.1 Stenotrophomonas sp. STEN021
TCCGGTTCGATCCCCAACAGCGATCTGCAGGGTGTTGTTACACACCACGCGAACTGAGGTGAACTGGGCGGTGGTAGCCAGCGTTCCGTCACAGGCCGTAGCCAGAAGAAGATAGCCATTTACCTGATCCTGGCCCTTCAGGGCCACACCCTGCCCCGTACGGGCCAATGCCCAGAACTTCCGCCCTCCACGAAGCACGCCTGCCGTCTCCAGCTCAAAGCCGCTGTACCGCGTCAGGTCGCGGTAGAACTCAAGGATCTCCCGCGGCTGAACTACTTGATAGCGCTTGGACACCACGGCCAGCGGTCGCTTGGTGTCAGAGCGATAAAGCACCTTCTGCCCGGGGAATGCCCGAAGCGGATACTGATCTTCAGCATCGGCGGCGAATCGCACTTCGGCCTCCTCCAAGGACCAATCCATGCCGGCACGATCGCGCCACACTTCAATGGATTGCCCTGGAGCCAGCTGGCTTCCGATGCCATGCCATGGGACTTGGCCTGCATAGGCCATGGTTTCTACGTGATGCATCTCGGTCTCCTTTCATAGACGGCATAACGCACAAGGCCCGGACGATGCCGGGCCTTGTGGGTCCATCTAGATTGTTGGCTTAGTCGTAAGAATCGCGACCGAACTGGTCGGGGCGTGTGAACGAACAACGGGCTACGGCAGACAAGATGGCCGCAGCCACGATGAAGACGCAGTAGAGGAACTCGGATTTATCCTTCATGCCTAGTACTCGAAGCGATACGCCGATGCGCGGCGCACACGCAAAGCAGGGGGATCCTGCTTCAGCTTAGTACTAAGGGTCTGAAATTAGTTCCAATCAAAGGTTGCACCGCAACCGCCCGACAGTTATGCCTGACATGGCAACCGACGGCTATCGGCCAGGGGGACGTCGAAACTCTGAAATTATGCCGACCCGCGAAGCGGGTTCGGCTTGGATTAATTTTTAGGCCTTAGCCGGTGGGGCAACGGTCTTCTTCTTTGCAGCCCGATCATTCTTGCGCTTCTGAAACTGCTCGAACTTCTGCGCGAGCAGGAAGACATAGTCAATGATCGCATACGTGAACGTCATTACGTCGTTGGCATCTTGGGCACTGATTTCTGTATCTGTTGCGTGCGCAGCGTTGTTGCGTTGGTCTCTAAGCTCCTCGCTCCACTGGTACAACCGCGAGTCAATGACTCCCTTGTCACGAAGCTCCTTGAGCCCACCCCCCAAATAACTGTCTTTCGTTCTGTAGTAACGACATATGGCCTCAAGAGAGCGGCCACACATAGCAGTGGCGGCGAGATGCGCGCCAGATTGCATGCATTTCTCGGCCTCATCGATTGAGTTGCGCACGATGGGTGGAATGTCTGACCCCAAGGCGCGCTTGGGTCGGGGGTAAACCCTGACTGGGCGAGACCAAACGGTCTTGCTATCTACAAAATCCTCCTGAGACTCAGCCACTATGGCTGAGTCGCAGGATGGACACTTAAGGAAGAAAGTCTTTGTCGCAAAGAAATCGAGGTCGCTGTGCTCACACAGCAACTCAGCGTCAACTTTTGCTGCGCAGATATGGCAATCAATCAGCACCCGCGACCTCCCCTAAGGCCTAACTACCTAATAGACGGACCCATGGATCCGGTTATACGATCTACCCACAAAGCCCCTTGTACCGGACTTCCCGTTGAAACACATCGATCTTATGCCGCCTGGGTCCAGCTAACAACTAAGCGTATAACCGGACCCAGCGGCAGGCTCGGCGGCCGCATCAATGGCCGTGATGGGTCGCCTGACGCCCTGCGGCCAAGAGCGGACACTCCCAAATGCCTACTCATCACAATGCAGACCTGACTTCAACTCTTGTGTGCTACAAGCTTGACGTCCACTTGTCCTAGGAGGAAGCAAAGAACAATACTATTCCTACTTTTGATTCCGCCATCAATTGGAAGAATGGACGCTTAGTGTCGATCGTCTTCATCGAGACGGACGGCCGGCAGGTGGAAGTCGGCTTCACAGGAGGAGATAAATGGATGTTGATGTCGATTTTTACCGCGATAACGTGGTTTACCGTAGTTGGGCCGACCACACCCTAAATTTTGCTGTCGAAGGGCCAGCCAATGAGTTCGCTGGATTTCGGAAACCCCAACGCGCTGCTGCGTTTGCTGTCTTTTCCCATCTCGATTCCGATCCCGAAGTGCCAGGGATCGTTGTTATGCCTACCGGCACGGGAAAAACGGACACAATCTTCGCAATCATCATAGCGGGGCGGCTCCGGCGCACACTGCTGATCGTGCCATCCGATGCGCTTCGCACCCAGATAGGTGATCGATTGGAAAGCTTGCAGCGCCTAAGGGCGATCAATGCAATTTCCGACGACGTTCTTTCACCGATTGTCCATCGCATCGATGGTCGCGATGCTGCAGTCGACGTGCAAGCCATCGAAGCCTCCAACGTCACCATCGCGACGCCTGCCGCGTTGGCCCAACTAGATGACAACGAACTGGAAGCCTTTGCTGCGCACTTCAGTCACCTCATCTTTGACGAGGCTCACCACGTTGCCGCCATGACATGGGGGCGCGTTAGAAATGCTTTCGGCTCCAAACCAGCCACCTACTTCACTGCGACGCCGTTCCGCCTCGACCAGCAACGGCTGGAAGGCAAAATCATCTTCAACTATAGCCTGAGCCAAGCGCAGCGAGACAACTACTTCCAGAAGATTGACTTCTTCCCTGTTCGTGAATACGTAGCCAGCGAGATTGATCGGACTATTGCAGCCAAAGCTGTTGAGCTGCTAAACAGCGATCTAGAAGCAGGTTTCGATCACATTCTCATGGCGCGATGCGCCAAGATATCTAAGGCAAACCGGATCATAGAGGTCTACCGTGAACTAGGTCCGCAATTTGAGCCAGTTGTCATCCACAGCAAGAGCAATAGAACGAAGGAACGGGATCTAGAGCGCATACGAAGCCGGCAAAGTCGTATCGTGGTTTGCGTCGATATGTTCGGCGAGGGCTTTGACTTGCCCGAGCTAAAGATCGCCGCAATCCACGATCAACATCAAAGCCCAGCGGTCACACTGCAGTTTATTGGTCGCCTGACTCGAACGGACACGCGGCTTGGAACCGCAAAGTTCGTCGCCAACATCGCTAACCAGCGTGCGGACAGCCCCATGAAGCGACTCTTTGAAGAAAGCGCGGACTGGAGTTTGATCATTCGTGAAGTCAGCACTGAGCGCATCGGACGGGAGCTGCAGCGCCAGGAATTTGAATCAAAATTCGAAGGCGATTCTGAGGGAGCAAAGATTGCGGCTCTCAATCCAGCACCAAACATCAGCTGCCTCGCCTACCGCCTGACGAGATCGAACTGGCGTCCCCGTGCCGTAAGAAGCCTAGGATCGCCCGGCGAGACGCTTCATTTGCACTCGGTGAGCGACGACGAATCGATTGTAATGGCTGTTTCGCATGAGACCACTCCCATTGACTGGGCGAGAAGCGAGTCTATCTATGGCTCGACTTGGAACCTATATATCGCCTACTACCGGCAAAGCGATTCAACCCTCTTCATCTCCTGCACTGGGGACGAACGGCAGACCTCGCGCTTTCAGGCCCTTGTTGCACCGTCGGCACGTCGCATCAATGGCGACGACGTCTTTCGTGTCATGTATGGGATTAACCGACTGAAGCTACAGAACGTTGGCCTTAGCAGATCTGGTCGTGACGTGCGGTTTACCATGCACGTCGGACAAGACGTCAACCGCGTCATGGACGATCTTGAGAGTGGCCGCTCTATCAAGTCCAACATTTTCGGCGTTGGACACGCAGACGGTGAGAGCACTACCGCTGGCTGTTCGGCCAAGGGCAAGCTCTGGAAGATGGATTCCGGCGCCATTGACGATTGGGTACGTTGGTGTGATGTCGTCGCCTCGAAGATCAACAACTCCGCAATCGATACAAACGCCATCCTTCGAAACGTCATGCGAGCGGAGAAGCTAAGCGGCCGTTGGCCGGACGGAGTTTTCTTCGCCGACTGGCCGGATGCGCTAGGTGTCGAAACCGAAGGCCGGTGCGCGATCACCATCAACGGTGAATCCTATCCATTGCTGGGCACCAAACTGGGACAGCCGGTCAAGGAAAGTGATGACACCCTAGCCATTGCGTTGTCGGCCGTTTCGCACAATGGCGACGAACGGGCTCTGACAACCATTCGGATCCACCTTGAGAGTGATGGCTACCGCTATTCGAGTGACCGCGCCACTCTGCTTATTGGCAGCAAAGAGCATGATCTCAATGACTACCTGGATCGCGAGCGCATGCGATTCCTACAGGCCGACGGCTCCATCCTAATTGGCAATTATCGCTACTTCACCCCCGCCACGCTTAATGTTCGGCTGCCGGCCGCTCTTCTATCGACCTGGAATTGGGGAGGCACCAATATCCATAGGGAGTCGATGACCCATCCATTGGACTTCGATTCGGTCCAAGGCTTCACACTTCAGAAGATCATCGATAGCTACGACATCATCTTCAACGATGACGGCGCCGGTGAAATTGCTGACCTTGTCGCGATCCGGGAAGCACCCGATCACATCGCGGTGGATCTCTACCATTGCAAATACTGCGGTAGCGGTCAACAGCCGGGAGCGCGTGTGGACGATGCGTATGTGGTAGCTGGGCAGGCAAGTAGGTCAGCAAAATGGCTCCATAAAGGCCCCGCGCTCTTCCAACGCCTGCTAGATCGTTATAGCGCGGGCGAAGGTAGTGGTGCCCAACGACTGCTGAAAGGCACGCCGTCGCAGATCGACATCTTGAGGCTCAAAGCGCGAGATATTGAAATGCGAATGGGGTTCTTCATTGTGCAGCCTGCATTTTCTGCCGCTAGTGTTACGGACAGTGTCATGACTGTGCTTGGTACTAGTTACATGTATCTGCGTGATATTGCGGACGTCGACTTGCGCGTGATTGCTAGCCCTTGAGGCAACTGGGCTGCTCAAGTAATCACACACATGCAATGTCCGCACTGGGTCGCATTACGGCCTGCGGGCAAGAGCAGCCATTACATCAGTAGCCCTTGACGACTCATACTAAGCACTAGTCTCGAAACCTAAATCTAGTAGATCTTACTCATGCGCCGTATCAATTTGCGTCTGTTACCCACTAATAAGTGTGCCGAGCACGGCGTCATCGGCGTGTTTCCTTGTGCATTCCCTGGATGCACCAATGGAGTCTGTGAGGAAGAATTTGAGGAAATCTCTCTGATTGCAGGCAGCAAGCCAGGTCGATGGAAGAGACGAAAGTGGCATTCTCCGCTGGGTAGCGCCTACTACAGCTGGGAAAGCAGCACTCTACCGACCTGGTTTCAAACAACTCGAATCTTTTGGGATGAGGCTAGACGACTGCAGCTAGTTCCTAATTTCTTTCCGACCACGGTCTACCATTACACCTCACTGGAAGGTTTTGTCGGCATCGTGAGTAACCGATCCGTCTGGATGACCGAGTACGCTTACTTGAATGATCGTCGTGAGGTGCGCTATGGACTGGACCTTGTCCTTGAGGCCGTGAACGCCTTACTTGATACTGAAACCGACGAAAGTGTCGGCAATCTCCTCTCGACGTGGAAGGAGCAGCTCGGCAGTGACAGAAAGAGAATTTACATTACCTCATTCTCGGGCGAGGGTGACAGCCTTAGTCAGTGGCGTGCGTACGGTCCTATTGCCATTGGATTCCCAGTGCAATCTCTATCGCTGCATGTAAATCAGAGTTTGCTTCAAGCAGTTGAGTACGACCCAACCACTCAGAAGAAGCTGGTGGAAATCTATGCTCACCACCTTGTTTCCGCGTTTCAAGCGGACTTGGAGGGGAATAGACTCGAACGCATTCCTGACGTGTATCACAAGATAGATAAATTGGTTGAACTTGCGACTCTCTTCAAAGATCCAGCCTTCCGATCCGAAAACGAGTATCGACTCACGTTCATTGACATGCCTGAGCTCTTTGAAGAGCTCGGAGTAGAAAGCCCTAGACGCTCTTTTCGGGCTGCGCGCGGCAGACTCATTCCTTTCATCCCTTCGACGCAGATTCTCCCATCCGAGCATCGTGACTTCCCATTGGAAATCTCTGAAGTAGTGCTTGGTCCAGAGAGCGATGATTTGCTAGAACAAGGTGTACGAGAATTTCTCGACGAGAACGGACTGAAGCAGGTACAGGTTCGTAGATCATTGGTACCTTTGCGCTCATAACCTCTCTTCTAACAGATCAGTCAACTCGGACACCTATGCTTTAGTGGTTTAGATGTCCGCTCTGGGTCGCATGACGCCCTGCGCGACAGCAGCCGCGCAGGGCAATCTAAGACATAAAAGCGGAGAGTCAGCCCACCAACTTTAGGTGCGGCTGACCCTTCCCCTTCAGCTTATCCAGGTAGTCTGCCCACGCCTGCATCATCTTCCTGCGCTCAGGCAAGTGTTCCGCTCGATTGTAGGCAGCCTTAATGGGATTTCTTTCAGAGTGAGCAAGCTGTCTTTCGATCGCATCTGATGTCCATCCCATCTCATGAAGCAAAGTGGATGCCATGCTTCGGAAGCCATGCCCGGTCATATCGTCAGTCCCGTAGCCCAGGCGACGAAGAGCTGCATTGACTGTGTTCTCGCTCATTGGATCCCTTGAACTCCGAACGGACGGAAACACGTAGCGTCCATTCCCCGTGACCGGTCGCAGTTCCTCAAGTACTGCAACTGCCTGCTTGGAAAGCGGGACAACGTGAGCTACCCCCATCTTCATTTTCGCTCCAGGGATGTTCCATTGCTTCGCAGCAAGATCGAATTCCTCCCATTCCGCCTTACGCAGCTCCCCCGGACGAGTGAAGACCAGGGGAGCAAAGCGGAGCGCACACTGCGTGACGAGCTGCCCCGTATACCCATCAATTGCCCGCATCAGCTCACCAACCTTCGCCGGATCGGTGATTGACGCGTAGTGCCTATTCTTCGCCGTCTTCAAAGCACCACGAAGAGCACTGGTCGGGTCACGATCCAACCTTCCGGTGGCCACGGCGTAGCGAAAGACCTGCCCACAGATCTGGCGAAGACGTTGCGTGGACTCGATCTTTTCCTGAGCCTCTAATCTGCGCAGCACCGCCAATACCTCAGCAGTGCCAATCTCGTTGATCTGCCTCTTGCCCAACCAAGGAAAGGCATAGGTCTCAAGCATCCATGCTGCCTTCTCCCGCGTTGACTGCGCCAAGTCCCCCCGGGACTCTAGCCATTCCATGGCTATCGCCTGGAAACGGGTATCCACTGACAGCTTGGACGTGAGCTTGCTCAATTGTTTGTGCTCGGAGGGATCACGTCCCGCACGAAGCTTCGCCCTAGCCTCATCCCGGGCTTCTCCAGCTTCCTTCAACGAAACCTCGGGGTATACCCCAATCGCCAGTAGTTTCTCCTTACCATCCCAGCGGTACTTCATCCGCCAGTATCTAGCCCCGTTGGGCATCACGTGCAGGTAGAGGCCTGCCCCTGCCGCCAGCTTGTAGGGCTTGTCCTTTGCCTTCGCGTTGCGCGCGGCCATATCTGTCAATTGCTTAGCACCCATTGGGGGTACATCCTCCTTGCTGAACTCCATTTTCCGAAATGTACCCCCACTTGTACCCCCAACGTCGCTGGATGTACGTGGACAAGCTCGGACCAAAGCGCACAAAAAAGCCCGCATTTCTGCGGGCTTAGTATGAATTCTGGACTTGCCTGGACGCCATAGGATCAGGCGATGGTGCCGCTTATCCGAATCGAACGGATGACCTACTGTTTACAAGACAGTTGCTCTACCAACTGAGCTAAAGCGGCAAGGCGTGTTACGTGCAGCGGTTGCGCGATGGTAGCGCTGCAACCGGTGAGAAGCTGGCCGAAACCGGTGCTTCCCGATCCCCGCGGTGGCGGGGCGCGCCATTCTACCGCAGACGCGTGCAATCCAACGACTGTTGTTGGGCGGCAGCCGCACGCTGCTTCAACGTGGCAGGGGTGGCGGCGCCAGCAGTGGCTGCGTCCACCCACCAGCTGGGGGCGATTTCGTTGCCGCTGGCCGCCAGTTTGGCCGGGAAGCCAGCGGCTGTCAGGCTGGCCAGGCGGCGCTCGGCACCTTCGCGGTTGCGGTACTGGCCGAGCGCAACGGCATTGGCTTCCTCGCCCTGGGAGACGATGAAGTAATCACTGAAACCAGCCTCGACGATGCGTTTGGCGGTGGCCTGGGCTTCCTCGCGCGTGGCGGCCGGGGCAATCAGTACGCGGTAGCTGCTGGCGGCCTTGCCGGGCACTTCGCGCAAACGCGGGCGTGCCGCATCAGCACCCAGCGCGGTCAATGCCGCCTGTGCCTGCGCCTGCGTGGCGTAAGGGCCGAGACTGGCGCATTGCACGACGGCTGGCGGCTTGGTCTCGGTTGGCTTGGCCTCCCCGGGTTTGGCTTCGACCGCTGCAGTGGCAACTGGCGGCAACGCTGCCGGCTTGGCTTCCGTCGCGGCAGCCAGCGCAGGCGCCGCGGTGAGCGGCGCAGGAGCCGCTGCTGGAGCAGCCGCGGTTTCAGAGGCCGCCGGGGCGACGGGATCGGCATTGTTGGATGCCGGTGACGGCAGCACTTCCAGGCTGGCAACGCCGGGCTCGGCGCGTACCGCAGCGGGCACCGGCTCAGCGCGCGGCACCATCCACCACAGCGCGACGCCAACATTGAGGATGGCCAGCAGGACGATCAGGAGACGGGTCAGCATGCGGTGATCCTACCGGGCACACGCGCCGTGGTGAACTGCCCAGCGCGCCAGACCATCCAGTACCAAGGCTGGCCGGTAGTCGGCGCCGGGCAGCAACGGCAACAACGGCAATGCGCCGCCGCCATGCACCACGAGTGCCGGCTCGCTGCCAAGCAACAACTGCGCCTGGCGCAGGCTGCGCTCAACCAGCGCCACCGCGGCACCATCGCAGCCGGAGGCCAGCGCGTCGGCGGTGTCGTTGGCGAACTCGGCGTAGTCGCCGCCAGTGGCCGGCAACTGCACAGCGCGCGCATGCAGGGCTTCGCGCATCACCGTTGGCGAAGCGCCGATGCGGCCGCCACGATGCAGGCCATCCGCATCGATCAGGTCGATGGTCAGTGCGGTGCCGACGCCGACTACCAGCACGGATTGCTGTGCTGGCGCCGCCGCCAGCAATCCCAGAAAGCGATCCACACCGAACTTCTCCGGGCGTGCATAGGCCACGGTTACGCCAGCACAGTGCGGCAGGGTTTTGGCGACCTGCACCTTGGTGAAGCGCGCCTGCAGGATCTGCATGACTTCATCGGTCAACGCCGCCGAGGCAACGCTGGCCACCCAGGCGGTATCGCCTTGCGGCAGGGCTTCCAATGCACTGGCGGTGATCGCCTCGGCGCCATGCGCCCAGGCCTGCACGCTGCCGGCACGGTTGCCTTGCAGCTGCGCAAATTTGAAGCGCGAATTGCCCAGGTCAAACAACCAATCGCTCATGCCGCCCTCACGCTGACTTCGCCGGCATGGAAACAGGTTTCCCGCCCATCAATATTCACCCGCAATGCGCCGTCCTCGGCCAGCCCGCAGGCCACGCCATCGTGCAGCACGCCGGCCTCTTCCACCCGTACCGCGCGGCCCTGCAACACGTCCATGCCCGCATAGCGCGGCAGGAACGGGGCCAGGCCATGCTGTTCGAACTGTTCCAGTGCTGGCAGCAGGGACGCAAGCAAGGCAGCCACCACGGTATTACGTGACACCTCGGCGCCGGCCAGCGTATCCAGATCGGTCCAAGGCTGGGTGATGTCGGCAGCACTGGCCTGCGGCATGCGCACATTCAAGCCCAGCCCGATCACCGCCCGCGCCGGGCCGGCAAATTCACCGCCGCCCTCCACCAGCAGGCCGCCGAGCTTGTGCCCGTCCACGACCACGTCGTTGGGCCACTTCAAGCCGGCGTTGCGGAAACCCAACCCGTGCAGGGCTTCGACCACCGCCACGCCGACCGCCAGGCTCAGCCCGCCCATCCGTGACAGGCCGCCGCCAAAGCCACGCGACAGTGACAGATAGACATGCGCGGCCAGCGGCGAGGCCCAATGGCGGCCACGCCGGCCGCGACCACCGGTCTGGCGCTCGGCCAGCAGCACGGTGGTTCCGCGCTCAGGCGCGCTGCGCTGCAGCAATTCCGTGTTGGTTGAGCTCAATGTCCAAGCTATTTCCAACTCGGACAACAGCGGCAGTACCGTCGCCGGCAGGCCTGCACGGATCTGTGCCGGGTCGAGCAACTCAAGCGGCTGGGCCAGCCGATAACCGTCACCGGCCCGGCCCTCGATCACCACGCCGGCGGCGCGCAGCCCTTGAATACGCTTCCAGACGGCCGCCCGGGTCAGCCCAAGCTCACGTGCCAGCGCGTCACCGGACAAGGCTCCGGTACCCAGCTTGGCCAGCAGTTGGCGGTCATCCACGGCAGTTTCCTCACAACAGACCCGGAAATTATGCGGCATGCCCCGAGGACCGCCCAGCGCCGCTCTCCTGTTCCGGAGAAAAAGCAGGCTAGAATCGGGAATTAGCCCGCCTTTGGATGTTGACGATGCGCCACCTCGCTCATTGCCTGATCCTGTTGCTGGCGCCAGTTGCAGCGCAGGCTTCGGATGCGCTCGGCGGCGCTGGCCAAAGTGCGTGCAGCTACGCGCCGGCAGAAGTGGAGCGGGTGGCGGCCCCTGCCGCCGCCGTCAGCATCGCCAATGCTACGCCGGCGACTCCGGTTCCGGCCAAGACTGCCACCCCGCGTGCCGGTGGTGGCAGCGATGAAGATCTCCTGCCGCGTCTGCGTGCGCCGCGCTGGCATCGCCTGCTGCCCGGGATGTTCCGCTGATCCAGTCGTTGTTGCGCTGGTGGCAGCGCACACCGCCTCCGCTTGATGACACGCTCTGGCAGCAGACCTGCCGGCAATGCACGTGGTTGTCCGGGTTATCCGCCGAGCGCGAGCGCAAGCTGCGGGCACTGGTGGAACTGTTCCTGCAACGCAAGACCATCACTCCGGTTGCCGGGCTGGAACTGGACGACGGCCAGCGCATGTTGCTGGCCGCCTTGTGCTGCCTGCCGCTGATCGAGTTCGGTCGCGAGGGCCTGCATGGCTGGTCGGAGCTGGTGGTCTACCCGGATGCGTTCCGCGTGCGCCACAGCCATACCGATGCAGCCGGGGTATTGCATGAGTGGGACGACGAGCTGATCGGCGAAGCCTGGAGCAGCGGTCCGCTGATCCTGTCGTGGGCCGATGTGCAGGCCGATATTGCCGATCCGCAGGCCGGCTTCTGCGTGGCCGTGCATGAGATGGCGCACAAGATCGATGCGCTGGATGGCGCCATCGATGGCACGCCGCCGTTGCCGCGCGAATGGCAGCGGCAGTGGGCACGGGATTTCCAGCAGGCCTATGACACGTTCTGCGCGCAGGTGGATGCGGATATTGAGACCGTGATCGATCCCTATGCGGCGGAAGCGCCGGAGGAGTTCTTCGCGGTGGTCAGCGAGTACCACTTCTCCGCACCGGAACTGCTGGTGCAGACGATGCCGGCGGTGGCGGCGCATCTGCGGCGGTTTTATGGGCCGGCTGAAGCTGGGCTGCGGTAGAGCAAGAGCCAACCCCTCCCCGGCCCTCCCCCTACGCACTGCGTGCGCAATGGAGGGAGCAGAGCACGCGCTTCGCCCCCTCCCTTTGGCGCAAGCCAAGGGGAGGGTTGGGGAGGGGTTTGTTTTTGACTTTGACCTTGCCGCCACGCCGCCAACACGGAGAACACGCACACAGCCGGCAATACCCAGGCCTTTCCGGAACTAGATCCCCGGCGGCAAGGTAACTTCAAAACGGGCACCGCCCAGCTCTTCCGAACGCTTGACCTGCAGCTCGCCGCGATAGGCCTTGATCAGGTCCTGCACGATCGACAGACCGATGCCGTGGCCCTGCACACGCTCGTCGCCACGCACACCACGTTGCAGCACCTTGGCGATATTGTCCTCGGCAATGCCCGGACCATCATCGTCCACCGCCAGCACCAGACCGGCGCGCTTGCCATTGCCTGCAGTGATCGGCTTGGCCGTCAGCAGCACGCGGCGGTTGGCCCACTTGAAGGCGTTCTCGAGCAGATTGCCCAGCAGTTCCTGCAGGTCGCCCGGCTCACCGTAGAAATTCACCCCCGGCGCTACTTCGAACTCGCAGAACACGCCCTTGCTGGCGTAAACCTTCTCCAGCCCACGCACGATTTCTTCGGCCGTGGTCTCGATCGGCACCGGTGCCGAGAACAGTTTGTGTCCGGACGACGCCGCGCGCGCCAGCTGGTAGGACACCAGGTTGTTCATGCGCTGCAGCTGCACGCCCACTTCCTCGCGCAGCTCGCTTTCGTTGCTGGTGCCGCTTTCCAGCTGGGTACGCAGCACGGCCAACGGCGTCTTCAGACTATGCGCCAGGTCAGCCAGGGTGTTGCGCTGGCGCTCCAGGTTCTCGCGCTCGCTCTCGATGAAGGCATTGATGCTTTCGGTCAGCGGCTCCAACTCACGCGGGTGCAGTTCGCTCATGCGCTCGCGCTCGCCGCGCTGCACGCGGGTCAACTCATTGATCACGCGCTTGAGTGGACGCAGGCTCCATTGCAGCACCAGTGTCTGCAGCAGCAACAGGATCAAGCCGGTGACGCCCAGCCAGAACCACACTGCCGCGCGGAAGCTGCGCAGCTGCATGCCCAGCGCACGCGAATCCTCGAGTACATAGATGGTGTACGGGAATTCGGATTCGGGGGCGCCATCACCGCCCCAAACCAGGCCCATGCCGTAGCGATAGACCTCGCCGGGCGTGCCGTCGATCTGGGTGATGGGCAAGGGGCCTTCAAACACTTCCTCGCGCGGCTTGAGCGTGCGCTCGCTGACGTCCGGCAGCATCGGGCCTTCGGCCGACATCGAGTTCGCGACATGGCCGGGCATGACAACCTGCAGGTACAGGCCGCTGCCGGGGAAATCAAAGCGCGGGTCCGGTGGCTGTTCGCGGATGTACAGCGAGCCATCACGGGTGAAATCGATGCCACCGGCATAGGCGGTAGCGTAGTTCTTCAGGCGTTCGCTGAGGTTGTCACGCGCGGTCTGGCCGAAGGCCGCATCCAGCGCGTAACCGGCCAAGGCCAGGAAGGCCACCAGGCCCACCGAGGCAGCCAGCAGCTGGCGGGCCTGCAAAGAGCGGGGCCGCCAACGCTTCAATAGCCACTGACGGCCCGTCATGACGCTATGCCCCTACGGGGCTCAGCCCTCGTTGCGCGGGATCGCGAAACGGTAACCGCGGCCACGCACGGTTTCGATCGGCTTCAATTCGCCATCGGGATCGAGCTTCTTGCGCAGGCGGCCGATGAACACTTCCAGCACGTTGGAGTCGCGGTCGAAGTCCTGCTGATAGATGTGCTCGGTCAGGTCGGCCTTGGAGACCAGCTCACCGGCATGCATCATCAGGTACTCCAGCACCTTGTACTCGTAGCTGGTCAGGTCGACATTGCTGCCGGCCACGCTCACGGTTTGTGCAGCCAGGTCCAGCGCCACCGGGCCACATTCCAGGGTCGGCTTGGACCAGCCAGCAGCGCGGCGCAGCAGCGCGTTGACGCGAGCCAGCAACTCTTCGACGTGGAACGGCTTGACCAGGTAGTCGTCGGCGCCCTGCTTCAGGCCCTCGACCTTGTCCTGCCAGCTGGAACGTGCGGTCAGGATCAGCACCGGGAATTTCTTGCCCTCATCACGCAGCGCGCGGATCAGCTCCATGCCCGACATCTTGGGCAGGCCCAGATCGATGATGCCCACGTCGAACGGCACTTCGCGGCCCATATACAGGCCTTCCTCGCCATCCTGAGCGGCATCCACGGCGAAACCTTCGCGCTTGAGGCGGGCCGCAAGGGTTTCCCGCAGCGGGGCTTCGTCTTCAACCAGAAGGATACGCATGAACTCTCCCTAGTACTTTGGGCCGGCCAGGCGGCCAGCGTGTGTATTCAAAAACCACAACCACTATCGCTGTTCAGGAGTTATCGCCGCGTGGTGGCAGCTCCGCCCGCTGGTCACGCGAGTGGTCTCGAGAAGGCGATGGGTCGTCCATGTAGCGTACGCGCCCACGGTCATCCATGTATTTGACACGATTGATGTCACGGCCGTCATACGGCACGCGCTCGGCGCCAAGAATGCGCCCACCAGTCTCGCGTTGCACGCGCCGCACTGCATCGGACAGCGAGCGGTCTGAACCCGCCTGGCGGCCGGCACGGGCAACGCGCTCAACACCACGGGCGTTGTCGCCACGGGACTGCTGCGGCTGCTGCGCCGACGCCACGACCACGCCCGGACCGGCCACAACCAAGGTGGCAATCAGGGCGACCAGCAGACGACGACGGGAAAGCGAATGCATGGGACAGATCCTAGCGGACGGCGAGGCAACGTTCAAAATTCGTAAACCAAGGCCTGCAGAAATTTTCCGGAGGCCTTACGAAATCGAGCCAAATTCTTGATTTTTAGGGGTGAATCCGATCTGAACCCGGCCCCTGCCCCACGCACCCGTTCAGCAAACTGACCGGACAAATGCCAAACAAGCGCCCTCGCGAACGCGTCACGCCACCCGCTCTGCCTGACGACGGGTGACCTGCAACGCCTGCTCGACCAGGGCCCAGTCGGCGCCAGGCCGGTGTGCGCCCTCGCTCAGCACCTGACGGAAACCACGGCCACCCGGCTGCCCATGGAACAGACCAAGCAGGTGCCGGGTGATGTGCTTCAGCGCAAGGCCGGCGGCCAACTGCGCTTCGACATACGGACGCAGCGCCACCAGCAGTTCCTCACGCCCACGCAGCGGCTGCCCGGTCTGGGCACAGTCCAGGGCGTGCAGCACGTAGGGGTCGTGGTAGGCCGCGCGACCGAGCATCACCCCGTCCACATGCTGCATATGCTGCTGCGCGGCCTCGACCGTGGCGATGCCGCCATTGATCACCAACGGCAGCGTCGGGTGCTCGCGCTTGAGCTGGTAGGCCCATTCGTAGCGCAGCGGCGGGATCTCGCGGTTTTCCTTGGGCGACAGGCCCTTGAGCCAGGCATTGCGGGCATGTACCACCACCATTGCAGCGCCGGCCTGTACCTGCCGGTCCACAAAACCGGCAAACACGTCGTAGTCCTTGTCCTCGTCCACGCCCAGGCGGCATTTCACCGTGATCGGGATATCCACCGCGGCGACCATCGCCGCGACGCATTCAGCAACCAATTCAGGTTCGCGCATCAAGCAGGCGCCAAAACGCCCGGCCTGGACCCGATCGGACGGACAGCCACAGTTGAGGTTGACCTCGTCATAGCCCCAGTCGGCGGCAATGCGCGCGGCCTGCGCCAGCGCGGCCGGATCGCTGCCACCCAGCTGCAGCGCCAGCGGCTGCTCGACCGGATTGAAGCCAATCAACCGCTCGCGGTCGCCATGGATCACCGCATTGGCGTGCACCATCTCGGTATACAACCGCGCACCCGGCGCCAGCAGCCGATGGAATACCCGGCAATGCCTGTCGGTCCAATCCATCATCGGGGCGACGGACAGGCGCAGGGAGTCGGCGTAGCGGGAGTCTTGAGGCAGGGAAGGCATGCAGCGCGGGATCTTGTGATACGTGGATCGGCTATTTTCGCCCAAGTCCCGGCTTCACGCTGGTGTACCGATGCTGGCTTTCAGCTTGCGACCGGGTTTGTGTGCGGCCGTTCGGCTGCACACAGCGCCAAAAGCTGGCGGATCACAGCAGCACGCAGGCTCAGACAGGCCGCCGCGCTCCAACTGGACCTGGGCCGCCCAAGGCAAACACCGAAGCGTTGATCAAGGCAGGTCCGGCATCAGCAACAACAACACCAGCCACAGGACCTTGCAGGCCACGTGCAGGGCCTGGTCCAGGTTGTAGCTGATGCGGTGACCGCACTTGAGATCGTCGATCAGCATGTGGCTCAGGGTTTCCAGCACCGCAAGCACGATGCTGCCAGTGACCCAGCCCACCGCACCGCCATGAATGACTCCATGTGCAGCCAGTGCCTGGTACCACGGCACATCGGGCACCGGCGCATGTCGGTTCTTGGCACGCGACAGAAACTCGCCCTGCAAGGGGTAGTCGGCCAGGGCATGGGCGACAAGCAACAACCCAAACATCTGTAACAGCGCGTAGTAGGCCATCTATCGTTTGCGTTGGGATGTGGATCGGAGTCTGGCACCAGTTGGGGCATTGGCGCGATCTGTGCTGCACAAACGTCCGGGGAAGCTACACCCGACAACGCACAAACCCGGCACGCAAGCAATGGCCCACTCGCGGTCGCCACCAGATCCGCCTGCCGGCACGCCCCCTGCGCGCCCACTGCAAGCCTACTCTGCAGCACTACCGCCCTTTGGCTCCTTGCTCCCTGTTCCTTGTGCTTGTTGTCCTGGCGCCTGCCATGCAGACCTGGGTCGATATGGCGGGCCCAGTCTAGATCGTTGACGTAAGAGTTCGGTGACGTAAGAACTGCGCCGCTAGAATTGCCGGACACTTCTTCGAGCACCGCCATGAACGCCTATGCCCTGCTGGCCTGTGCCATCGCCCTGGAAGTGCTCGCCACCTCCCTGCTCAAGGCATCTGATGGCATGAGCCGACTATGGCCAACCGTTGGTGCCTTGGCCGGCTACAGCGTGTGCTTCTGGTTGCTGGCGCTGGTGATGAAGACCATCCCTACCGGTATCGCCTATGCGATCTGGTCCGGTGTCGGGATCGTGCTGATCTCCCTGATCGGGCTGTTCGTGTTCAAGCAGAAACTTGATGCGGCCGCCATTGTCGGCATCGGCCTGATCTGCGCCGGCGTGCTGGTGATCAACCTGTTCTCGCGCTCGTCGGCACATTGAGCTGGCATGGCTCCGGCGGGGAGCGCTGGTAAAGCCCCTGCCGAGCATGGCTCGGCACTACCGCTTTTGCCCCCTCCCTTTTGCGTAGCAAAGGGGAGGGTTGGGGAGGGGTGCTTTCGCTCTGGCTTGCTTCGCGGCTTCCGCCGCTCCCACAGGTGCCTTGGAAAGCCCCTGCCGAGCACGGCTCGGTACTACGTGGCGTTGGCCGACACTGGCTTAAACTGTGCTCCCCCGCGTCAGGAAGTTGTCGATGTACGGAACAGACGTTGCGCTGCTGGTTATCGATCTGCAGCCGGATTTCATGCCCGGCGGCGCCCTGCCCTGCCAACATGGTGATGCCATCGTGCCCGGCATCGCGGCGCTGTTGGAAGCACGCCACTATCAAACCGTGGTTGCTACCCAGGATTGGCATCCCGCCGACCACGCCTCGTTCGCTACACAATACGCAGGGCGCAAGCCCTTCGATTCCATCAAGTTGCATGGCCAGCCACAGACACTATGGCCGGACCACTGCGTGCAAGGCACTGCAGGTGCCGCACTCGATCACAGAGTCGATTGGAAGCACGCCGACCTGATCCTGCGCAAAGGCAGCCAGCGCGAAGTGGATTCCTATAGCGCGTTCCGGGAGAACATCGGCCCACAGGCCACACGCGCACCTACCGGTCTTGCCGGTTGGTTGCATGAACGCGGCATCCGTGAAGTCCACGTGTGCGGACTGGCGCGTGACTACTGCGTGCTATGGAGCGCACAGGATGCCGCCATCAGCGGCTTCGCCGTGCGCTTTTTGTGGGAGCTGACCCGCCCGGTGTCGGCAGCCAACGATGCCGCCACCCGCATCGCCTTGAACGAATGCGGGGTCCACATTGACTGAACCGGGCCTGCTGATCAGCGGAATACCACGGTGCGGTGGCCGTTGAGCAGGATGCGGTGTTCGACATGCCGGCGTACCGCACGCGCCAACACCTGCGACTCGGTATCACTGCCCAACTGCACTAGGTCACGCGGTGTCATCGCGTGATCCACGCGCGCCACGTCCTGCTCGATGATCGGACCTTCGTCCAGGTCCGAAGTAACGTAATGCGCAGTGGCACCGATGATCTTGACCCCGCGCGCATGCGCCTGGTGATAGGGCTGCGCGCCCTTGAAGCTGGGCAGGAAGCTGTGATGGATGTTGATCGCGCGGCCGGACAGCGCCTGGCATAGGCGCGGCGACAGGATCTGCATGTAACGCGCCAGCACCACCAGATCGATGCGCTCGCGCTCGACCAGATCGATGATCTGCTGCTCCTGCTGTTCGCGGTTTTCGGCGTCCACCGGCAAATGATGGAAAGGCACATCGTAGGAACCGGCCAGCGCGGCGAAGTCGTTGTGGTTGGAGGCCACCGCGGCAATATCCACCTTCAGCTGGCGGCTATGGGTGCGGAACAGCAGGTCATTGAGGCAATGGCCCTGCTTGCTGACCAAGACCAGCAAGCGCGCGCGGCGGCGCGCGTCGTGCAACTCCCACTGCATCGCGAACGAGGCGCCCAGCTCCTGCAGGCGCGCGCGCACCAACGGCTCATCACCGGCCTTGCGCATGTCGAAGTGCACGCGCAGGAAGAAGCGACCACTTTCATCGTCACCAAACTGCTGGGCATCAAGGATGTTGCAGCCCGTCTCGAACAGCAGGCCGGACACGCCGTAGACGATACCGGTGCGGTCAGGGCAGGAAAGGGTCAGGATGAAATCAGGACGCATGGCCAACAACATTTATCAGTGGGGTCGTGGAAAGTAACCGTTCCAGTCGATTTCCAGCAAAGACAGTTGCAGCTGACACGGTTTGTCCGTCGACCTGCTCAGTGCGGATGCACCGTCAACGCCACCAGCCGCATCACCAGGGGCCGCACCACCAGTACGCAGCAGAAGGCGGTCGGCATCGCCAGGCAATAGGCGGACAGCACCCGCGCCGGGAACTGGCCATCGATGCCGGCATTGGCGGCGGTGATCACCAGACACATCAGCATGGCCATGATCGAGGCCATGAAGAACGCGAAAACAACAGGCGTGGCGCGCGCATGCAATTTCCAGCGGGCAACGGCGACGGAACGGGGGTCTGGCATCCAGCGAGGTCCATGCATGCAGCAATCAGGCGCTGCGGGCCGGGCACGATAGTCGGCGGGCCGGGGGACGGCTAGATCGCGTCGGCTTGGGGCTTTATAAAGATTTACTTTGTAATCCTCCCGGAAAATGCCACCTGGCATGAACATCCTCCACGCCATCCGCAGCTTCATCCGCACCGCCGACGCCGGCAGTCTGGCCGGCGCCGCGCGCACCCTGGGCATCAGTGCCGCAGCTGTGGGCCAGAACATCGCACGCCTGGAAGCGCACCTGGGCATACGCCTGTTCAACCGCACCACCCGCCAGCTGGCCCTGACCGAACGCGGGGCGCTGTATCTGGCGCAGGTGCGGCATATTGAACGCGACCTGCAACGCGCGCAGGCAGCGGTGACCGATCCCGACGCCATACCGTCAGGCCGGCTACGCATCGCCAGTAGCGCGGCGTTCGGCCGCCACGTGCTCGCGCCGTTGCTACCAGCCCTGCAGCAGCGCTATCCACGCCTGGAAATGGAGCTGCTGCTGGCCGACCGCAGCGTCGATCACGCCCATGAGGACGTGGATGTCAGCATCCGCATCGAACCGCAACTGGAAGAGGGATTGGTGGCACGGCCCATCGCGCAGGTGCCGTTCGTGTTCTGTGCCGCACCGGCGTATCTGGCCATTGCCGGCCTCCCGCGTACCCCCGAAGAGCTGCGCGAGCATCGCTGCCTGTTGTTCCGCTACCCACTGGATGGGCGCTACCTGCGCTGGGGTTTCGTCCGCGACGGCCTGCGCTTTGATGCCGAAGTGCAACCGGCCTTGGTCAGTGACGATATCGATGCACTGGCAGCGATGGCGGCCCGCGGCGGCGGCGTCACCCGTTTGGCAGCCTTCGTCGCCGCACCGTATCTGGCCCGCGGCGAACTGCAGGCCTTGTTCCAGAGCGAGTCCGCTACCGATGTACACGCCTCGCCGGAGCCGATGCGCTTGTTCCTGTGCGTCAGCGACCGCCGCGACCGGACCCCGAAAGTGCGCTCGCTGCTGCAGCACATCCTCGATGCCCTGCCGCCGGCCTGGCGCATCGACATCGACCACGCCTGAGCGCCAGCGGTCGCGCCGCTGGCGCCTTCGCCGAAAGTCAGCCCTGCCTGGCGAGCTTGAACAGCCCACGCGCCTCATGCGGCTCGCTACGCAGATACTGCGGTGCAACCGTCACCTGCGCACCCAGCGCCGCGGCGGCATGCCAAGGCCAGCGTGGGTCATACAGAATGCCGCGGGCGATACCAATCGCGTCGGCCTTGCCTTCAAGCAGAATTTCCTCGGCATGCACCGGCTCGGTGATCAGGCCCACCGCGATCACCGGCGTGCCGATTTCCGCCTTGATCGCCGCAGCCTGCGGCACCTGGTAGCCGGGCTCGACCGGAATCTGCTGGCGCGGATCAAGTCCGCCGCTGGAAACATGCAGGAAATCATTGCCGCGTGCCTCCAGCGCCTTGGCCAGCACGATGCTCTGCGCGACATCCCAACCGCCGTCCACCCAATCGGTGGCGGAGATGCGCACACCCAGGGCCACATTGGCCGGCACCACCGCACGCACCGCATCGAATACCCGCAGCAGCAAGCGCATGCGATTCTCCAGCGAGCCGCCATACGCGTCATCACGCTGGTTGCTCAGTGGCGACAGGAACTGATGCAGCAGGTAGCCATGCGCGGCGTGCAGCTCGATCAGATCCAAACCCAGGCGTACTGCGCGCTGGGAGGCTGCAACAAAGTCCTCAACTACCGCATCGATGCCGGCACTGTCCAAGGCTTCAGGCGTCGGGTCACCTGCCTTGAACGGCAGCGCCGATGGGGCCAGCACCTGCCAGCCATGTTCCTGATCCGGGGCTATCGCACCACCGCCGTCCCATGGACGTGCGGTGGACGCCTTGCGCCCGGCATGTGCCAGCTGCACGCCGATCGGCATGTTCGACCAGCGTCGCGTCGATGCCAGCACCTTGCCCAGGGCCGCCTCGGTGGCATCGTCCCACAACCCCAGATCGGCCCAACTGATGCGCGCACGCGGCTCGACCGCGGTGGCTTCGATGATCAACAGACCGGCGCCGGACTGTGCAAGCTGGCCGAGGTGGATCGTATGCCAATCGGTCGCCTGCCCGTCCTGTGCCGAGTACTGGCACATCGGCGCGATCACGATGCGGTTGGCAAGAGACAGCGGACCTAGCGACAACGGTGAGAAAAGCGTGCTCACGTGGGAGACGTCCATCAACAGTGGGGCGCTCATTGCACGCCGTAGCAGGCCCTGATTCAACCGGGGTGATGGATCACTGCGTCTTGGTACCGTCCAACAGGAAGGCAAGTGCCTGGGCGCACGGCATTTCCACCTTCAGCGACAGCAGGTGATCGGCACGGGTGCGGCCGAGGTTGACCGCGGCTATCGGCAAACCGGCCTTGGCGGCGGCATCGACGAAGCGGAAACCCGAGTACACCATCAACGACGAACCCAACACCAACACCGCATCGGAACGCTGCAGGTGCTCGTGCACCGCCGCGACGCGCTCACGCGGCACGTTCTCGCCGAAGAACACCACGTCCGGCTTCAACACGCCGCCACATGCGTCACAGGCAGGCACGCTGAAAGCGGAGAAATCGGCTTCCAGATCGGCATCACCATCGGGCGCGATGCCCGCTTCCAGTACGTCCCAACCGGGGTTGGCATCCAGCAGACGTTGCTGCAGCAACTCGCGCGAACTGCGTGCTTCGCAGCCCATGCAGCGCACCTGGTCCAGCCGACCGTGCAGATCGATAACGGTCTGGCTGCCCGCTGCCTGATGCAGGCAATCCACGTTCTGGGTCAGCAGCAGCTCGATGCGACCATCGGCCTCCAATGCAGCCAGCGCATGGTGCGTGCCATTGGGCAGCGCGTGGCCGAAGCGCGGCCAGCCCAGCAGGCTGCGCGCCCAGTAACGCTTGCGGGTTGCATCCTCGCCCATGAAGGCCTGGTAGGTCACCGGCGGTGTGCGCTTCCATTGGCCATCGCTGTCGCGGTAGTCGGGAATGCCGGAATCAGTGCTGCAACCAGCACCGGTGACGATGAACAGGCGCCGGTGACCGGCAATGAACTGCGGCAGCTTGGTGATCACTGCCGGCGATAAGCGCCCTGCCTGTGCCGATGAAGTGGTCACCGTCGTGCAGCTCAGGCCTGCACTGGCAACGCCGGCACAGCGGTTGGATGACCTTCGCCATCGAGCGCGATCATCACGAAGCTGCCCTTGGTGCAGAGCTCACGCTCACCGCTGTGCAGGTCTTCGGCAATCAGCTCGACTTCCACATGCATCGAGCTGCGGCCGACCTGGACCACCCGGCCGATGGTTTCCACCATCTGCCCGATGCGGATCGGCAGTTTGAAATCGACCTGGTCCGAGCGTGCGGTCACCACGGTGCAACGGGAATAGCGCGCGGCGGCAAGGAAGGCCGCCTTGTCCATCCAGGCCAACGCCTGGCCGCCGAACAGCGTGCCCATATGGTTGGCGTGGTTGGGAAATACGATTTCCGCCATGCGGACTTCGACCGGCGGATTGGTGTTGACGATGGGGGTCATGGGGGTATCACCTGTAAGTTGGCGCCGATGATACGCCCGCAAAGCTGTGCAGCTTGTGTACGCAGCTGCAGATAGCTTTTGCAGGAGCGGCGTGAGCCGCGAAGCCGATAAAGGCTCAGAAGCCTGCAAAGCCCCCCTCCCCAACTCTCCCCTGCGCTTCGCGCAAGGGAGGGAGACAAACGCGCTCCCCTTCACCTGCGGCGAAAGGGAGGGAGTCAATCAGAACGCCATATCGAACGCGACTTCGCCCTGCACGCCCACCTGGTAGGCAGAGGCGCGGCGCTCGAAGAAGTTGGTCAGTTCCTGCACGTCCTGCAGCTCCATGAACGGCAGCGGGTTGCGCACGTTGTATTTCTTGGCCATGCCCAGCTTCAGGAAATGGTTGTCGGCGCAGTGCTGCAGGTACTCGCGCATGTCGCGGGTGGAGATGCCGGCCACGCCACCGGACAGCACGTCCTCGGCGAACTGCACTTCACAATCGATGGCCTCCTCCAGCATCTGGTAGACCTCCTGCTCCATCTTCGCGTCGAACAGGTCGGGCTCTTCGGCGCGGATCTTGCGCACGCACTCGAACGCGAACTCCATGTGGCAGCTCTCGTCACGGAACACCCAATTGGTGCCCGAGGCCAGGCCCGGCAGCAGGCCGCGCGAACGGAAGTAGTACACGTAGGCGAAGGCGGCAAAGAAGAACAGGCCTTCGATGCAGGCAGCAAAGCAGATCTGGTTGAGCAGGAACTGGCGACGGTCGTCGCGGGTTTCCAGGCGCTTGGTTTCCTGCAACGCGTCGATCCACTTGAAGCAGAACGCCGCCTTCTTCTTGATCGAATCGATGTTCTCCACCGCGGCGAAGGCCTTGAAGCGCTCTTCCGGGTCCGGCAGGTAGTTGTCCAGCAGGGTCAGATAGAACTGCACGTGCAGTGCTTCTTCGTACAGCTGGCGCGACAGGTACATGCGCGCTTCCGGCGCATTGAGGTGCTGGTACAGGTTCAGCACCAGGTTGTTCGACACGATCGAGTCACCGGTGGCGAAGAACGCGACCAGGCGGTGGATCAGGTGCTGGTCGGCCGGCGACATCTTCTGGTGCAGGTCGGTGATGTCGATCTGGAAATTGATCTCCTCCACCGTCCAGGTGTTCTTGATCGCGTTGCGGTACATCTCGTAGAAGTCCGGGTAACGCATCGGACGCAGGGTCAGCTCGAAACCGGGATCGAGCAGCATTTGGCGGGATTCATTGGACATGGGGGTTTCTCCTTTCCCTTCTCCCTGCGGGAGAAGGTGGCGCGCAGCGCCGGATGAGGGTTGGTTCCTGGGGGTTGGCGCTACGTGCTGCTAAGAGCGACCTCACCCCAACCCCTCTCCCGCGGGCGGGAGAGGGGCTTTGAGCGTTACTGGCAGGCTTCGCAGGCTTCCGGGTTTTCCAGCGAGCAGGCCACGGCTTCCACCGGGGTGTAGCTGCTGACCGTGGTCTTGGCGATCTTGGTGGCCGGACGCGAGCGCAGGTAATACGTGGTCTTGATGCCCTGCTTCCAGGCGTACATGTACATGGACGACATCGCGCCGATGTTCGGGCTTTCCATGAACAGGTTGAGCGAGGCCGACTGGTCGATATAAGCACCGCGCGCGGCGGCCATGTCGATCAGCGAACGCATCGGCAGTTCCCATGCGGTGCGGTAGATGTGGCGCAGGGTTTCCGGGATCTGCTGCAGGCTCTGGATGGAACCGTCGGCCAGCTTGATCGCATCACGCACTTCCGGCGTCCACAGGCCCAGCTGCTTCAACTCGGCCACCAGGTGGCGGTTGATCTGCAGGAAGTCGCCAGACAGGGTTTCGCGCTTGAACAGGTTGGAGACCTGCGGTTCGACGCACTCGTAGCAACCGGCGATGGAAGCGATGGTCGCGGTCGGCGCGATCGCGATCATCAGCGAGTTGCGCAGGCCATGCTGCTTGATGCGCTCACGCAGTGCGTCCCAGCGCGCGGTGTCTTCCGGCACCACATTCCAGGCGTCGAACTGCAGCTCGCCATGGGAGGCGCGGGTGTCGTTGAACGAGGGGTGCTTGCCGCGTTCCTGGGCCAGTTCGCAGGACACTTCCAGCGCGTGGAAATAGATGGTCTCGGCGATCTTGGTCGACAGCGTGCGTGCTTCGGCAGAGTCGAACGCCAGACGCTTGCGGAAGAACACGTCCTGCAGGCCCATGCAACCCAGGCCCACCGGGCGCCAGCGCAGGTTGCCACGGCGTGCGGTTTCGATCGGGTAGAAGTTCAGGTCGATGACGCGGTCAAGCTGGCGCACGGCCAGGCGCACGGTCTCGGCCAGCTTCTCGAAATCGAAATCGCCATGTGCGTCGAGGTGGTTGCCGAGGTTGATCGAACCCAGGTTGCAGACCGCGGTCTCGTCGTTGGAGGTGATCTCCAGGATCTCGGTGCACAGGTTGGACAGGTGGATCACGTTGCCGGCGCGCAGGGTCTGGTTGCTGGCCAGGTTGCACTTGTCCTTGAACGTCATCCAGCCGTTGCCGGTCTCGGCCAGGGTCCGCATCATCCGCGAGTACAACTTGCGTGCCGACACGGTCTTGCGCGCCTTGCCCTGGGTTTCGGCCTGCACATAAGCCTGCTCGAAGGCCGGGCCAAACAGGTCGGTCAGCTCCGGCACCACGCGCGGATCGAACAGCGACCATTCCTGGTCGACCTCGACGCGCTGCATGAACAGGTCCGGCACCCAGTTGGCCAGGTTGAGGTTGTGGGTGCGGCGCGAATCGTCACCGGCGTTGTCGCGCAATTCGAGGAAGTCCTCGATATCGGCGTGCCAGGTTTCCAGGTACACGCAGGCCGCGCCCTTGCGTTTGCCGCCCTGGTTGACCGCAGCCACCGAGGAATCCAGCGTCTTCAGCCACGGCACGATGCCGTTGGAGTGGCCGTTGGTGGACTTGATCAGCGAGCCGCGCGAACGCACGCGGGTATAGCTGACACCGATGCCGCCGCTGAACTTGGACAGCTGGGCGATATCCGCATAGCGGTCGTAGATGGATTCCAGCGAATCCTGCGGCGAGTCCAGCAGGAAGCACGAGGACAGCTGCTCGTGGCTGGTGCCGGCATTGAACAGGGTCGGGCTGGACGGCAGGTAGTCCAGGCTGCCCAGGCGCTGGTACAGCGCCAGTGCTTCGGGCACGTCCTCGCTCAGCGCGCTGGCGATGCGCAGGAAGAACTGCTGCGGGGTTTCGATGACCTTGCGCGTATGCGGATGCCGCAGCAGGTAGCGGTCATACATGGTGCGCAGGCCGAAGTAATCGAAGTTCAGGTCGTAGGACGGATCGATCGCGTCGTTGAGCTTGCGTGCATTGACCTGCACGAAGTTGAGCAGGCGGTCGTTGATCAGGCCGACTTCGTGGCCACGGCCGACAGACTGCGAGAACGCATGGATTTCCTGGCCGGAGACTTCCTTGCCGATGAAGTTGGCCAGCAGACGCGCGGCCAAGCGGCCGTACTCGGGTTCTTCGCCGATCAGCAGGGCGGCGGTACGGATCGACAGCTCGTCCAGTTCCTGGGTGCTGGCGCCGTTGTACAGGCCGGAGATGGTGCGTGTGGCCACCCGCATCGGGTCCACCGCGTGCAGACCTTCGCAGCAACGCTGGATGGCGCGGACGATCTTGTTGAGGTCTACCGGCTCGGTGCTGCCATTGCGCTTGGTCACGCTCATGGCGGTGGCGGTCGGCGGCGGGGTCAGTTCAAAACCGGCCTCAGCCGGAGCGACGTCAGTATGAGTGGCAGTCACGACGATGGTGTCCTTGCAAACGTTATGCACGCAGCTCCTGCCCGCGCAGGAAGCAGAGCCGGTACGGAGCAGCGAGCATGGAAGGACGGCGTCGCAGCAGCCGCGACTGCGCGACCCTCGGGTCAACAGCCGTACGGCACCACGTCACCAGCCGTCTTCCCCTCGAAGACACCGCAGCCGGCACCACGCGGTGTGCATCGCGTGGCTGTCGGCAGGTCTTCGGACTCATGGGCAGGAAGGCGGGGGCCTTCTCCTACTCCGCCGCTTCCCAAGGCCTGTGCCTCAGTGCTGTTGGCGGGGTCGTTCCCAATTACCGCTGCGGGGCAGTGCCGGACTAGCCTTGAAGGCATCACCAGCTTCCCTATTAATCCGACGGAAAAATCCCGCCAGAACCGACGGAGCACAAGATAGTGGGGGTGTATTACAGGGTCAACACCAAATCTAGTATTTCTTTGCCAAGCCTTGCGGCACAAGGCTTGGGCTGTCTGCCGCCCGGGCCGGACACTTCAACCTGCTTGAACGGAGTGCGCAGTCAAGCCTTTTGCAGAGTTTTTTTGTAGGAAAACTACCTGCGTTGAATACGTAAATTTCTGATGAAATTTCCGGGTGTGACTTCCGGCCGACGCAGCTCCTGCCACGAGCCGCCAAGCTGGCCGTACCCTCCCGCCACGAGTTCGCCGCCATGCACCTGCTGCCCGTTGCCACACTGCAGATGAAGCACGTGAGCGGCGATGGCGCGACGATGGCGACGCGCGAGCACGGCCGGGACAACAGCATTCCGTTGCCCGCGCGGTAACGCCAGCTTTTGGTAGTGGCGCGCCCAGCGAGGCAGGGGGGGGAACCGGAAAGGCCAATTGCCCCGAAAGGGGGGGCCGAAAAGGGCAGGGGGTGTGGGGGGGGGCGATTGCCCCCACCA
>NZ_JBRREH010000068.1:0-27042 GCF_056760175.1 Stenotrophomonas sp. STEN021
GCTGGCGCGCCATCCGCCGAGGGAGCTCCTGCAATCGCAGACACCCCGGCAACCGGCACCTGCATCAGCTTCGCGGCTGATGCCGCTCCCACAAAGCTGCGGGCTTACATCACGTCCCAGGCGTAGCCGCCGCGCTCCAATACCGATGCGGCCAGCGATTCGACGATGTCGTCTTCGTTGCGTTCCAGACCGCGGACATTGCGCGCCATGCGTCGGCGTGCCTGGCGGGCGAACAGGCGGGCGATCTTCACCGCGTCTTCGGCTGCGGGGTGACCAGCCTGCAGCAGGCTCTCCACCCGCGACAGCACGCACAGGCCGACGAACAGGTCGATGGCGATATCGGCCACGCGCTTCTGCGCGTGCTGCTGATCGGCGATCTTCTTGCCGTGCTTGCGCAGCAACCGGTCCGAGGCCTTGGACAGTTCAACCGTGTACTTCTCGCACAGTCGCGCCAATGGCCGCAGTGCATCATTGAGCGGTGCGCGGATGCGGCCGGTGCCATAGCCGGTAGCCTCGCGCACGCGGCGGCCAGCGTAATCGCTGAGCACGCCGAAGCCCTTGATCGGGTCGTTGAAGATGCCGCCGACTGCGCTCTGCAGTTCACTCAGCGTCGCGCCCACGCCCTTCAGGCCGTTCAGCGCCACATACAGGCGCAGGATCTCGTTGGTGCCTTCGAAGATCGACAGGATGCGCGTATCGCGGGTCATCTGCTCGTACGGAAGCTCGCGCATGAAGCCGTTGCCGGCGGCAATCTGCAGCGCCTCGTAGCAGCTGCGCTGCACGGCTTCGCTGGCGAAGATCTTGCTCATCGCCGCTTCCACCGAGTAGTCGCTGCGGCCGCTGTCGATCAGGTGCGCCACCATCCACACCGTGCTTTCGGCGGCGAAGCAATCGGCGGTCATCTGCGCGATCTTCTCGCGCACCAGGCCGAACTCGGCAATCGGCTGACCAAACTGCTTGCGCTCACTGGCCTGTGCACAGGCCATGCGGATCAACGCGCGCATGCCGCCCACCGCGCCGCCACCCAAACCTGTGCGGCCGCTATTGAGGATGTTCATCGCCACCTTGAAGCCCTTGCCGACCGGGCCCAGCACATTGGCTGCGGGAACGCGTACATCGCTGAAGGCGACGGTGGTGGTGGACGAGGCGCGAATGCCCATCTTGTCTTCGTGCTGGCCGTGGCTGACACCTTCCCAACCAGCTTCGACGATGAAGGCAGTGACCTTGCCCTCCGGCGTGTCGGTACGCGCGAACACGGTGTAGAAGTCGGCGATGCCGCCGTTGGTGATCCAGATCTTCTCGCCGCTCAGGGTCCAGCTGCCGTCATCGTTGCGCTGTGCCTTGGTGCGGATTGCCGCCGCATCGGAGCCGGCACCGGATTCGGTCAGGCAGAACGCGGCGATCATTTCGCCGCTGGCCAGTTTGGGCAGGTAGCGTTGCTTCTGCTCGTCATTGCCGAACAGCAACAAGCCCTTCATGCCGATCGAGCTGTGCGCACCGATGGTCAGCGACACCGAGCTGTCATGGCTGCTGGTCTGGCCCAGCACGCGCGCATAGGCGCCATTGGACAGTTCCAACCCACCGAATTCCTCCGGAATGATCAGCCCGAACAGGCCCATGTCGCGTAGCGCCTGGATGAATTCCGGCGGCTGCTCGGCATCGCGGTCGTACTGACGCAGCTCGGCGGTCTTGTCGGCCAGGAACTGGTCGATGGCATCGGTCATCGCGCCCAGCATCTCGCGATCGCGTTCGCGGATCTGTGGGTAGGGGAACAACACATCTTCGGCGATATGGCCAAAGAACAGCTGCTTGGCGATGCTTTCATCCAGGTTCTGTGCTGCAACGGTATTCACGTACGGCTCCTTGTGCTGCGAACGATGACGGCGTTTGCCCGATGATGACCCACTCTCGCCACAGGTTCACACATTCGATGGGCACAATCGCGGAACTCGGTGTGCTCTTGTCGGTCTTTGCAGTGTGCGGATGTACCGTGACAGGGCCGGTTACTGCCCTGCGTCCTGTTTCTGATGGAGTTGCATGCGTTCTGACCGTCCAGCCGAGCCACTGGCGACCCGCCTTACCGCCGGCGTGATTGCCTTGGCATTCATGTGCGGGCTGGCGCGCCTGATGCTGCAGTTGCCGGAGCTGAACGTGGCGCGGGAAGAGACAAGGACCCGGCTGCAGTGGTTGCAGGTTACGCCGGGATCGGGCGCAGCGGTGTTGCCGCAGTTGTCGCCCACCGCCATTGCGCCGCATCTGCAGACTGCACCGCCGGTGGCAGCCGCCGACAGGCCTGGGGTTGCCGCCGCGCCCATGGCATCGCCACCGGCTGTGGAGACGACAGCAGCCGCTACAGCGTCTGCGCCAGCGCAGCCGGCATGGTCGCAACGTCTGTATGGCAAAGACGGCAGTTTGGCCGTGCCCAAGGAGGGCACCGACCCTGGTCAGAAGAGTGCGACCGAGCGCGTGTTCGAACACCGTGATGAACTGGCTACCGGCGTCGGCGAGCGGCCGCTGGAGAAAATGGTCTCCGGCATGTTCGAGGACAAGACCAAGCCGCCGACCCTGGGTCAGATGGGTGCGCGCTTGATTCACGGCCCGGACATTCAACCTGCACAGGCCCGGCGCCCGCCTGAGGTGGCGTTCAACCCCAACCTGCATGAGCGCAAGTCCGACCTCGGTAGTGAAGCCACTGGAGACGCCTACAAGGCGGCGCCCATCCGCTACGAAAAGGCGCCGGACATGAAGGGTGAAGCCAGCCGTCGCATTCGGGTTGCGCTGGGCGCGCTGGAGCAACGCTATCCACGTTGCAATGCGCAGCAGCGCGGGCAATGGCTTGCCCCGGTGATGAAGCACCTGGATGCCCTGCAGCGCGCCGAGTACCGCTTCAACAATGGCGCTGATCCGGTCGAAGCCGAGCATAGTCTGCTCAGTGCGGCCGACAGTGCTTACGACATGGCCCGACGGGCCCTGTGGGACGCCGAACGGCGCATGAAAATGTGCACTTGAGCGCTGGTCATCGTGGGCCAGTGGCGCGCCTTGTTGTCGTCATTGCAGGTGCCTGTTGATCGGGCCGCACGTCATCTGGCGGACAAACCGGGACAAACCAGGACGACTTTTCTAAGTTATTGTCTTTAAATGGCTTTTCATCGGTTTTGCATGCCTAGAATCGGGCGTCTTCCCTTTCTGGTGTTGCGATGAAGTCGATCGGTCTGTTGTTCTCCACGCTGGCGCTTGTTTCCACATTCGGCTGTCAGGCAACGCCAGTGCCGGTGCCGTCCGCAGGCGTGGGTATCGCCCCCGGGCATAGCCATGCGCTGCCCAGGCATGCGCTGGTTGGCTATCTGCATAACTTCGACAACGGCCAGGGCCTGTTGCCGGTCGGCAAGGTGGATGAAAGCTGGGACGTGATCGTGCTGGCCTTCGCGGATGACATGGGCGAGGGCAAGGTCGCGTTCAACCCGGACCGCGCGCTGGACCGCACGCAGGTGATCGCCGACATTGCCGCCAAGCGTGCGCAGGGCAAGATCGTGGTGCTGTCGTTCGGCGGTGAGCTCGGCACGGTGACCTTGAACACGCAGCGCGACGAAGACAACTTCGTCCGCACCACTGCTGATGCGATCAATACCTACGGTTTCGATGGCATCGACGTCGATCTGGAAAAGATTGCCGGTGTGGTGCATGGCGCGCCGGTGACGCCGCACCTGATCTCGGCAGTGAAACGCCTGCATGGCATGTACCCGAACCTGTATGTGTCGATGGCGCCGGAGCACCCGTATGTGCAGGGCGGCTTGGTGTCGATGGAAGGCATCTGGGGGGCGTATCTGCCGCTGATCGACGGCCTGCGCGAGGAGCTGGATCTGCTGCATGTGCAGCTCTACAACAACGGCGGGCTGCCCACGCCGTATCGTGCCGAGAAATACCCGGGGGGCAGCGTGGACATGATGGTGGGCTCGGCCAGGATGCTGATCGAAGGTTTCGATCTGGCCGGTGGCAAGGGGCGGTTTGCAGGCTTGCGTGCCGACCAGGTTGCCTTGGCGTTGCCGTCGGGTTTACGCGCTGCAGGCAATGGTTATGCGACGCCAGCAGATATCAATCGTGCCTTCGATTGCCTGACCACGGCTACGCAGTGTGATGAGGTGAAGCCGAGCCAGCCGTACCCGGATTTCCGCGGTGTGATGACCTGGTCGATCAACTGGGATGTTGCCGATGGGCGTGCGTTCTCGGGTCCTGTAGGCGGGCATCTGCGGGCGGCGCAGGGACGCTGATCGCGGCGGGAGCTTTTGCGGTTTTGGTTTTTTGGTTGAAGCAAAAGCTCCCCTCATCCGGTGCTTCGCACCACCTTCTCCCGTGAACGGGAGAAGGGAAGGCCCAAAGCCGAAGCTCAAAGCCGATCTATTCGCTTCTCTGACGTCTGCGTTCTCACTCCACCCAGAAATGCACCAGCGTCACCAGCTCATCGCTGCGAAACCCGGGGTACAAGCGCTGCATCACCGCCAGCAATCCGGCAGGTGTACGACAGCCAGGATCATGTTCATCGCGCAGATCGGCTTCATCCAGGGCGTCAAAAGCCCGCAGCTCGGTCTGCAGTGATAAAGGGCCAATCTGGCGGCCTTCACCCAGTTCGATACAGGCTTGCGCCACCCCATGCCAGCGCGCGCCTCGCCGTACGCTGGTGTTGCGTCCGGTATGGAACTGGGGGTTGTCGAAGCCGAGTAGAGGCACGGTCATGGGCGCAGTAAGGTGCTGGAAAGCAGGTATTCATTCTGGGCGCGATTGGCGGCTTTTTCATCACCTGCCGTTCAAACAGGCGGGCTCAGCATCGTTTCCTTCCTCACGATTGGATCTGGCCCCATGCCGCGCGCGGCCGCACTTGTGCTGTTGCTGCTGTTGTACGGGCTGTGCCTGCCGTTGCAGGCACGCACGGTGTACCGCTGCGTGCAGAAAGGTACGGTCAGCATGGCCACTGCGCCGGAGCCCGGTTCAAGCTGCAAGGCCATCGAGATCGATGACAACGCTGTGCAGACGCCCAATCTCTGGGGCAACTTCGGTGTGTTCAGTGGCACCCTGTACGAGCGTGAGCAGGACGGCAAGCTGGTCTATTCAACCCGCAACCTGCCGGGCTCAACGCCCTATCTGCGCTTCACCGTGGCCACGCCGCCGGGCGAGCCCGCCCATGAGGGACTGGGTCGGGTGGGCACGCCGCAATTGAATCGGCACGCCCCGCAGTTCCGTGCCGCGGCCAAGGCGACTGGCGTGGACGATGCCTGGTTGCGTGCGGTCGCCCATGCCGAAAGTGCGTTCGATGAAAAAGCAGTGTCGCCCAAGGGCGCGCAGGGTGTGATGCAGTTGATGCCGGATACCGCGACCGAATACGGGGTGAGTGATCCCTTGTCGCCTGCGCAGTCCATCAACGGTGGTGCGCGCTACATGAAGTCGCTGCTGCGCCGCTACAACGGTGACCGGACGCTGGCGGCGGCGGCTTACAACGCCGGGATCGGGGTGGTTGCACGGTATGGCGGGGTGCCACCCTACGCGGAGACCCGACAGTACGTGGACAAGGTGCTGACTTTGTATGGGCGCTACCGGGAGGCGATGGGGACTGGGCCGGAGAAGCCTGCTTTGTAGTTGGGTTTTGGATTGGGCAGGGCAAGTTCAAAGCAAAGGCACCCCTCCCCAACCCTCCCCTTGCCTGCGGCAAAGGGAGGGGGCAGTTCGCGCGGCACTGCAGCTTTGGCTTGAGCCCCCTCCCTTGCGCAGCAGGGGAGGGTTGGGGAGGGGTGCCTTTGCTTTGCTGCTCAGCCAGCCCCCACCTCAAGCAAGCGCAGCTGCTCCCAGCCAACGTGATGCATCAACTCACGCACCACTACCAGTGCGGCGACGAAATCAGGCCGCTCCGGTACGCCCAGGCTCTTGGCCGGCATCCCCGCCGCTACCTGCGCCAGTTGGTTGAACGCCCGCTCGACTTCATCTATGTCCAGCTCACAAATCGTTTGTGGCGGATAGCCAAGCACGCCCGGCAAGGGCGCCAACACCGCGTCGGCGCATTCCAGCACCTCCAGCGAATCCAGGCGCAGGGCCGGAATCCATGGCATCAAGGCATCTTCGGTGCTGGCGATGGCCTCTTCCATTGCCTGCTCCGAAGGCGGGAAATGCCGCAGTCCCGCCTCCAGCAGCGCGTGCAGTGACAGCGACAGGCTGATATCCGTGCTCTGCCCAGCCTGCAGGCGGATCGTGTCTTCTTGCAGATGTAGATGCATATGGTTCTCCACCATGCAGGGCTTTCGGCGGTTCCGCCGCGGGCCGTGAACGTCTATCGTGCCGGGTCCGTCGTTGCTTGGGTGTACATGGATCGCAAACATTGGGTAATTGCCGTCATCGCCGTTACCGGCGCCGCGCTGGCTGCCAGCTTTGTGTGGGCGCCGCAGGCACCTGCGCCTGCCGGTCCGCCGCCTACGGCGCTGGGCTGGCAGGCGCGGATCGAGCTGCTCGGCGGCGACGGGGTGGCAGGCAACAGCGCCGGCAAGGCCGCACAGACCCGCTTCAGTGATCCCTGGGGATTGGCAATGGGCGGTGGCGTGCTGTTCGTCGCCGATGCCGGTGAGAACAATCGCATTCTGTATCGCGGCCTGGACGGGGCCTTCCAGCTGTTGGCCGGTAGCGTTGAAGGCTTTGCCGACGGGCAGGGCAGTGCGGCCAAGTTCAACACGCCCTCGGGCATCGCCTTGGATGCGCAGGGCAATCTGTACGTGGCCGACACCGGCAATCACGCCATCCGCAGGATCACTGCGCAGGGCCAGGTCACTACCTTGGCTGGTGACGGCACGGCAGGCTTTGCAGATGGCAAGGGGAGGCAGGCACGCTTCAATGGACCCATGGGCGTGGCGGTGGGCGCGGATGGCCGCGTCTACGTCGCCGATACCTGGAATGATCGTATCCGGGTGATTGCCAGCGACGGTACTGTCAGTACCTTGGCTGGTGGTGCAGTGCCGGGCTGGGAAGACGGGCAAGGTGCGCAGGCCCGCTTTGATACGCCGACCGACCTGAAATTCGACAGCCACGGCAACCTCTGGGTTGCCGACCTGCAGAACAACGCGCTGCGCACGGTCAGCAGTACCGGCTTGGTCAGCACCCGCGTCGGCACGCCCAATGCCGATCGCGTGCTGTGGGGGCCGATGACCTTGGCCATCACGCATGACGATGTTATCTATGTGGGCGAGCGCCAGAGCGGTCGCGTGGTACAGCTGTCGCCGCACGGTCATATGGTGGTGGTGGCCGGCAACGATGCGCAGCGCTTCGCGCGGCCGGCGGGGCTGGCGCTGGCGCCGGATGGCAGCCTGGTGTTGAGCGATGCCGATGCTTACCGCATCCATCACCTGCTGCCGCGCGCTGCGGCCATGGCCGATGTGCCACCGCAACTCGGCCCCTCGCCGGATAACCCGTTGCCTGCCAACCAGGGGCGCTGGCCCTTGGCACCACAGCTGGGCTGGCATGAAGTGACCGGTACGCTGGGCGAGGTGCGTGGCAACTTCAGCGGCGAGAGCCGCCATCACCTGCACAGCGGCTTTGATGTGCGCGGTGATGTGGGCCAGACCGTGCTGGCTGTCGCCAGTGCCAAGGTCAGCAGCCCGGCCTCGACCTGGACGCTCGGTGGCCAGGCCGAGGGTCTGTCATTGGACAAGCTTGACTACATCCATATGAAGGTTGGCCGCGATGCTGCCAATCGCGCACTGGATCCGGCACGCATGCAGCTCGTCTACGACGAAGCCGGCCAGTTGGATCGCGTGCGGGTACGCCGTGGCACGCGCTTCCAGCCCGGCGACGTATTGGGCAGCATCAACAACCAGGCACACGTGCATCTAGCCGTGGGCCCTTCAGGATACGAACGCAACGCTGTGCGCCTCGGTTTTTCCAACTACGCCGATCACGTCGCCCCGAAGATCGACGACATCGCGCTGCTCGACAGCAACAACCAACGCCTGCGCGAGAAGCGCGACGGGCGCCTGCAGGTGCCACGCAATGCCGGTGGCCTGCAGTTGGTGGTGGAAGCCTGGGACCAGGTGGACAACAACCTGCCGCGCCGCCGGCTTGGGCTGTACAGCCTGGGTTACCAGATACTCGACGCCACTGGCCGTGCGCTGCCAGGCTACGAACAGCCACGCACCAACATCATCTTCAACCGCATGCCACCGCAACGCGACGCGGTGAAGCTCGCTTATGCCGCGGACAGCGGCATCACCGTGCATGGCAACAGCAGTACCCGCTTCCGCTATGTGCTGACCAATACCGTGCGTGATGGTCTGCTGGGAAGTGGCCAACTGCAACCGATGGAGCTGCAGCCGGGAAACTACACGATTCGTATCACCGCCAAAGACTACAGTGGCAATGAAGCTGTGGTCGGGCATACGCTCGATATCAGTATTGCGCAGTGATTGTGTGCCGCCGCGACAGGCGGCAGGATCGCGGGTTGCACTGACCGGAAGTGGCCACGGATGGAATCACCCGTGGTCACCCTGCGCCAGTCTGCTGCTTACCAGTCGTACTGCAGCTGCAGGCGAACGTAGCGCGGCGTGGTGTAGTACTTGCCGGCGCGATAGTTGTAGAAGTCAGTGATCGTACCGGCCGAGTTGTACGAGTACCTGGTTTCATACACCTGCAATGGCTTGATCGAGTTGAAGGCATTGAGCACCGAGAGCTGCATGCTCAGGCCTTCGGCCCACGTTGGGTTGTAGACCACGTTGGGGCTGAAGTTGAGTGTCCAAGGCGTGCGGCCGGAGCCCCCCAGCCTGGAGATGTCGTCTTCGCCAATATTGCAGGTATGGAAGACGCCAGCGTAGCCATACGCGGTGCCGAATGTGCCGGTGCCGCCGCCCAGGCAGCTGATCGGGGCGCCTGACTGCAGCTGGATGTTGGCACCTACCTGCCACTCATCGTTGAAGTTGTAGCTGCCGTAAAGCTTGAAGGTATGGCGATGGTCGTTGAACAGGTAGCCATCGGCACCATACATGAGCTCGGCAAAGTCGAAGTCCGAGGTTGTGCCGGTATCGGCCTGGCCGTTGGTGCTCTTCACCAGGCCTTCGTAGTTGCCGCTGAGCCTGGCCCAGGTGTAGTTGAAGCTGGCATACCACTTGTCGGTGTGTTTTTCCGCCTCCAGCGTCAATGCCTTGTAGTAGCGCTTGGCCTTCGGGCCCAGCTTGTCGGCGGCCACGGTGAGGGCCTCGGCACTGCCGTTGCCGTCCACATCCAGTGCCAGGGTCAGGTCACGACCGGGGTTGTACAGATAGCAGCCTGGCAAACCTTCGCGCACACCCCACTCATCCCCCCAGCTGGACACGTCATAACCGGCATCCTCGGCAACGTGATACAGCTGGCGGGTATCGCAGGTGTCGTCAATGACGTTGTTGACGCGGCGATAGGTGGCCTTTGCACTCAGCGTCCATGCATCGAGCCAGTTGTTGTCCGAGTGAAGCTGGTACTGGTAGCCGAGGATGGCTTCATCCTGTGTGTAGGGCTTCAGGCCCTTGGAGGCGACGGCCTTCGGGTCTGGTGTGCTGCCGTCTTCACCGTTCACCACAAAGTCGTATGCGCCGTTGCCATAGGATCCGGTGACGTTGGGCACGCCGCTGGCGGGGTCAAAGCCGCTGTACGTGTAGTAGTTGTAGGTGTAGTAGGAAGCGGAAGCGGCGCGCAGCGCAACGTTGGCGGTGATCGGCAGCGAGTAGCGTCCAATCGACGCATACAGCTTGCTGCTGCCATTGCCGGACAGGTCCCAGGTGAAGCCAATACGCGGCTGCCAGATATTGTCCTGCTTGACGAAGGTGGCGCCGGAGGCGTTCTTGTTCTCGAACGAGTCGTTGCGGATGCCGGCATAGAGCATGAAGGTGTCGCTGACCTGCCAGTGGTCATCCAGGTACCAGGATTTCTGGTCTATGCCGATTCCGCCGCCAGTGCGGAAGCTGATCAGGTAGGCATAGGATGGAGTCAGCCGCCAGTAGGCCCCCGCCGAGTAGGACGTGCCTGCGGTGGAGTCCCAGTCCTCGTCGCTGTAGCCGCCGCTGATCTTGTGCTTGCCCAGCTGCCATTCCAGGTCCAGGCGCGTGTTCCTGCGTTTGTCATGGCCGCCCATCATGTCGACGGCGTCGGTGGGGGCGCAGCCAATCTGCGAGCCGCTGGTGCCGATCACATAGGGGCATGCGCCACTGCCGCTGTTGATGTTGCCATCGTAGTAACTCATGGTGCCGTCAGGGCTGATGGTGAACTGCGAGCTTCGGTTGCGCATCTGCCCGTATTGCAGCGAAGCGGTGAGGCTATCGGTCAGGTAGCTGGTCCATTTGAAGATGTCGGTCTGGCCACCGCTCTTGCCGACCAGCTGCCCCAGCGCACTGGTTTTGTGCGGCTCGCCAGTGCTGCCATCGCTGCTGTAAGCCGCCATGAAGTAGTCATAGGTATAACGCCTGCTATTGTCGAAGCCGGTGTATTCAACGTGATTGCTTTCATTCGGGTACCAGTCCAGCTTGACCAGCCAGTACGATGTCTTGGACTCGTAGTCGTACGCCGTCGCGTCCAGCGAGGTTGGGACCACCGGTGTATCCGGGGCTGCAGCATTGCGTATCTGGCTGCCGACGCGTCCGCCATAGAGGGTCTGTTTGGAGTTGCCGAACTCGCCCAGGGCGAACACGAACAGCTTGTCTTCGATCAGCGGGCCGCCAACCCACGCGGTGTAGGTGTTGGAGCTGCTGCTGTTCCTGTCGTAGGAGCGGAGCAGACTGCCGTCGCTGCGGAAGGTATCCGGTGCTTTGTCACGCAAGCCTGCGGGAACACCGGACCAGCTGAAGCCGCCCTTCCATTCGTTGGTGCCGCGCTTGACGTTGACCGAGGTAACGCCGCCGGTGGAGAAACCATACGGCGCGCCGTAGCCACCGGTCTGGACGTCGAGTTGATCGATAGCCTGGAAGGGCACCTCCGAGAACGACAGGCTGTCGTACAGATTGGTGACGTTGAAACCATCGACGTAATAACTGTTCTCGGCCGCCGAGGCACCACCGAAAGAGGCTGGGCCAAAGTAACCGGAGCTGGCGACCGTGCCTGGTGTGAGCAGGGAAACACTGGTGATGTCGCGGCCTACCGGCAAGGTGTTGAGCTGCTCGGCAGTGAAGGTGGTGCGGGTTTCAACGCTGGTAGTGTCAATCCTGTTGGGCCAGTTCCCTCGCACGGTAATGCGGTCCAGCGAGGTGGCACTGCCGGCAGTCGCGAAGTCGGCTGTGCTGGCTTGCCCGGCGATCACCCGCACTCTGGTAGTGCTGACCAAGGTGTCGCCATCCAGGGTTGATACGTCGTATTCGCCGGTAGGCAGTGCTGAGATGCGAAACCTGCCATCGGCCGCAACCTGCACCTCGCGCGTATTGCTGGTTGCCAGATTCTTTGCCTGTACCCGCTGCGCTGCGGAGCCATTGCCGATGATGTCGCCGGTGGTGCTCTGTGCGTGAGCCGAGGCCATGCATGTGCCCAGCATCACTGCCAGTGCGGTGCATTGGAAGATGCGCGTCTTCTGCGTGTAAATGCTCATCGAATCCCCTCAAAGGAGTAGTTGGCAGGTGACTCTCAAACCCAAGGTTGCGAGTGCCGTGCGGGGTGCACGCTTCACGAAGATTTGGCGACCCAGTCTGTTGCCTGACAAATTACGGCGGTGAATATGAGGAGGTTTGCTTTTTTTCATGGCGTTTTTTCATCTGTCAATTTCATGAACCGTGTTTTTCGAGCGGCACAATGTTCGAATGGGAGCTTGAATTTCCATTGTTTTCGCGAGTGTGGGTACGGCAGTTCGCCGTGTTGGGATCGTTGACGCAAAAAAAACCCCGGCGCTGGGCCGGGGTTTCAAGTACATCATTCAGTAGAGATTGCGTTGTTGCTCAGCGTCTGATCAGAAGTCGTAGGATGCGGTCAGGCGCACCGAACGCGGGGTGGTGTAGTAGTTACCCATGCCGTAGGTATTGGATACGGTGTAGGGGTTGGCTTCGAAGCGCGCATCAGACTGGAGCTGCTTCAGTTCGTTCAACACGTTGAACACATCCAGACCCAGGGCCAGCTTGTGATCGGCGAAGGACGGACGATAGATCACGCCCAGATCCAGCTGCTTGGTCCACGGCTGACGGCCTGCATCACCCGGGCGCGACGGCTTGCCATCGCAGAAGTGGTAGGAGGCACCGTAGCCAGGAACCGGCTCGCTGTGGTCTTCGCCATAGAATCCCAGGCAGGTTTTGGGCATGCCCGACATGATGCGCACGGTAGCCGATGCAGTCCACTCGTCGTTGAACTGGTAGGCACCGAAGCCCTTCAGTTGATGGCGGCGATCATTGGCCATGTAGCCACCTGCATATTCCATCAGCGCCGCCGCATCCCAGTCCTGGGTCTTGGAGACGTCATCCTGACCGATGTCGGACTTCACCTGGCCTTCGGTATTGCCGAAGTTGCGCGACCAGGTGTAGTCGACGCGACCGTACCACTTGTCAGTCATCGGGTGCTCAAGGAACAGATCGACCGCGATGTAGTCACGCTTGGCCTTGGTGCCACCGTAGCCCCAATCCTGTCCATTCATGCTGAAGGACGTATAGCCCGAGCCATCCAGGTGCTTGGCCAGGAAGGTGTTGGTCTTGCCCGGGTTGAAGATCACGCAGCCCGGAATCTCAAGCTTGCTGGTGTCGACGTTCATCGACTGCAGCTTGGCTTCCATCAGGTCCGGATCGCAGATGTCGTCGATGGCGGTCTGCAGACGACGATAGGTGAACTTGGCACCGGTGTTCCAGGACGCACCCAGGGTCTTTTCAAAACCAAGGATCAGCTCATCCTGGTACTGCGACTTCAGGTCCGTGGGGGCGACGCCCGCCGGATCCGGGGTCTGGCCGTATTCACCGTTGGAGGACACCGGTCCCGGGCCGAGCGCGGTCAAACCGGTCGGGACGCCATTGGCATCAATGCCGGTATAGGTGAAGTACTCACGGGTGAAGGTGGATGCCGACGCGCCACGGATGGCAACGCTGTTCGGCAGGGCCAGGTAGTAACGGCCCAGGTTGGCGAACACCTTCAGCGAGGAATCACCGAAGACGTCCCAGCTGGCGCCCAGACGCGGTGCCCACTGGTCGCCGCTTTTCACATAGGCAACGGCGGCGCTGTTGAAGTTGGTGAACTTGTCGTTGCGCACGCCAATGGACAGCAGCAGGTTAGGTGTGACCTGCCAGTTGTCTTCCAGGAAGTAGGCCTTCTGCTCGACCGACATGCTGGTAGTGGTGGCCAGGACGTACTTGTAGGCAAAGTAGCCGTCACCGCCCGGCGGGGTGATGTTGAAGCCAGGGCTCGGCGACTTGTTCGGAGCGATGCTGGAGTAGTACCACGCATAGCCGGGGCCGGTGATCTTCAGGCCTTCGTTCTTGGCGTTGTAGTACATGTTGTCGATACCCGCCCTGAGCTGGTGATCGCCCAGGCGGTATTCCAGGTCCACACGCAAACCACGAGTGGTGCTGCCGGCATCGTCGGCCTTGGTATCACGGGTGGCCTGGTCGTTGCGGATCGGCTTGCCGCCGGTGATCTTCGGATCCTGCAGGGTCACGCCGCTCAGGTACGGGTTGTTCGATTCGCCGGGGTTGTACTGCAGGTTGCTCTGCTTGCTGCGGCCCCACACGGCGCTCAAGGTCAAGTCATCGGTCAGATAACCGGTGTACTTGAAGACGTCGTAGTCGTCCTTGATCTTGGTCGTGTCGGAGAAGGAACCGGTGCGCTCGCCTTCCTTCAGCGTTTCATAGTCGAAGGCAGTGTAGTAACCGCTGGTGCGGTCAGTGTTCTGGATACGGGTGTACTCCAGAGTGTGATCGTCGGTGATGTTCCAGTCGACCTTGCCGTAGAACTTCGGTGTGTCGATGGTGTAGTTGTTGCGTGCCTGGGCGGCGGAGGCGACGCTGTTGGTGGACACGCCGTCCTTCTTGTCCGTTTCGGCGGCCAGGTGCACGAACAGGCGATCTTCGATCAGCGGGCCGCTGACATAGCCACTCATCGTGGTGCGGGTGGCTGTGTCATTGTTGCGGTAGCGGTACAGGGTGCCTGGGAGCTTCGCGTTGGAGTAGCGGTAGCCCGGTTCCAATGCGTTGTTCGGATACCAGACGTCACGTGGGGAAGCGGCGAGCGAGTCCGGTGCCCAGGTGGTCTGGAAGCCGAAGTGCCATTCGTTGGTACCGCGCTTGCCCAGCTGGTTGATCACGCCGCCGGTGGAACGGCCGTAGCGCGCGCTGTAGCCACCGGTATAGGTTTCCTGCTGGTCGATCGAGCCATAAGGCAGGCTGACGCCACCGACGTTGCTCAGCGGATTGGAGGTGTTGAAGCCATTGAGGTAGTAGGCATTTTCGGTGACGCTGGAGCCGCCGAACGACAGTACCGTGCGCGAGCCATTGGTGAAGAAGCCGCTGCCACTCACCACGCCCGGAGCGAGCAGGGCGATGGCTTCGGCTGAACGGCCCAATGGCAGGACGTCGAGCTGCTCGGAGGTGATGACGGACTTGGAGACCGTGTTGCTGACGTCGATCTTGGGCATGCTGGCGGCAGTAACAGTCACTGCATCCAGCGTGGTAGCGCCTTCGCTGCCGAAGGAGACTTCGGTACCTGCGCCAACGCGCAGCAGCACGTTCTCGCGCTTGTCGATGACCTGGCCATCACGCTCAAGACGGATGGAGTACTTGCCCACCGGCAGCGAGCCGAGGTTGTAGCGGCCATTGGCATCAACCGGAACGCTGCGCTTGAGGCCGGATTCGTTCTGGACGGTGATGGTGGCACCAGCGGCGGTTGGGGCGTTGCCGAACAGTGAGCCGGTGGTGCTCTGGGCAGCGGCGGCGCCGATGACCGAGGTGAGGACGATGGCCAGCGCGGTGCGCTTGAGCCGGGTGACATTTGTGCTGCGGGTCATCAAATTTCCTTGTTTCATTGACTTAGCAAACTGCTGTTGCAACCACGCTGCACAGAAATGTAGTTTTCGTTACAGCTGAATGAAATCTAAATTTCACTTGCATGGATTTTGCAATATCAGCTGTAACTAATTTCAAGTTATTGAAAAACAAGGAAATAAATTTAGAGTTGAGAGTTTGCCACTGTTCACTTTCGAGTCTCTCAGTTGCTCGCGGCATCACCTAGGGGCTGTTCCCGGCAAGAGAGACCCCGATCAACGCCGAGGGGGGCAATCACGTATCAGATGGCAATGTGATCTGTTGGCATCGCCACACAGGCAACGACAAGCCCAACTCGCCTGTATCAAGTGGGTAGCCATCAACACCGGCTCCGGCTGCGTGAACCGGTGATGTCAGCGACGATGCCCGTGGTTGAGCACGCCACATCGGATGTCTGGGCTGCAGTGCGTGTGCTGCGCGTTGGGGCAGGTGTTCGTTGAGAAGCCGGCCTGTTCCGGTTTGCCGAAGCGGTGCTTTTAGAAATCGTACGTGGCAGAGAGCATCGCATAAGGCCCTGAGGGGTGACCGACGCCATCTAGGCGTTGAATACGGTGCAGGCGTCCTCGACCGAAGTCACCTCCATCCTTGTTGTCTTCCGGTCATTGGGGGCCTTCAGCACCTGCATGCTGAAAGTGACCTTTAGTCGAAGCAGGGCGGGCGGTACGTCGCCACCTGGTCGATCTGATTGCGGTGTTGTCGGGATCATTGGCCTTCAAGCAGGCCGACGCTTTCAATTGGAAATTTGACCAAGAATCCGAGGACAGGATGCCGAAATCGAGCGCAAAGTTGGTGATAGCGGAGGGGGAAGTGATTGTTCATTGAAAATTTATAAATATGAACAAAATTTAACTTACTGTTTAAAAAGAGGTTTTCTTCGTGGTTTGGTAAATATTTCGGACAGTAATTGCAAAGAAGAGGTTGCTGTTGTTACGTTCACGTTAAGCATCCATAAATTTCCTGGGTGCCTGATCTGTTGCCCCGTTGCCATCGTTGTGTGACGGAAATTTTTAATTTTGTGGAGAGAGCTGAATGAAGAGCAACATTCAAGCACGTAAGCTGAAGCGCACCGCGCTGGCTATGGTCTTGAGCGCCGTTGTTGGAACCGCATTGGCGCAGAGCACGTCTGGCGACATCGTCGGCACCACGACGGCTGCTGAGAAGGTACAGGTCAAGAACCTGAATTCGGGCGCTACCCGTGAAGCAATCATCTCTGCCGACGGCAAGTTCCGTGTTTCGTCGCTGCCGACTGGCGACTACGAAGTCAACACCATCGAAGGTGGCAACGTTGTCAGCACCACGCGTGTTCGTGTTGTCGCAGGTCAGGCGACGACCGCTACGTTCAATGCGGCATCGGGTGAAGGCGCGACGTCCCTGGACAAGATCACCGTTTTGGGCCAGAGCCCGAATCAGATCGATCTGAGCAGCATCGTCACTCGCACCACCTTTACCGCCGATCAGCTGAACTCTTTGCCGGTCAGCCGTGACATCACCAGCGTTTCGCTGTTGACTCCGGGTACCGCCGCCAGCTCCAACTATTTCGGCCCGGCATCCTTCGGTGGCGCCTCCGCTGCCGAGAACAGCTACTACGTCAATGGTTTCAACGTCACGAATCTGTACGACAGCCTGTCGTTCTCGGAAGTGCCGTTCCAGGCCATCGACCAGCTTGACGTGCAAACCGGTGGTTACGGCGCACGTTATGGCTTCTCGACTGGTGGCGTGACCAGTGTCAACGTCAAGCGCGGCACCAACGAACTGAAGGCGGGTATCAGCTACACCTTCGTTCCGAACTCTCTGCGTGAGCAGCCCGATCCGGTGAAGTTGAAGGATGGCAGCATCTTCCGTTCGTACGACCAGAACGAATCATCCTCGAAGAACCTGAGCTTCTGGGCCGGTGGTCCGATCATTCAGGACAAGTTGTTCTTCTTCGCGTTGGGTTCATTCGCCAACTCGGATACCACTTCCTATGGTGCTCGTGGCAATGGCTACGCAGTCAACCAGAATCCGTACACCAAGTCGGGCTCCACCACGTCGTATGACTATACCTCCCGTCAGCCGTACTGGTTGGCGAAGTTGGATTGGTACATCAATGACAACAACCACGTGGAATACACCGGCTTCGATAACACTCGCAAGCAGGTTTACAACAACTACAACGCTGCTTACGACGGCCTGGAGACGAACGCTTCGATCAACCGTACGGCGTTCACGGGTAAGGAGTACATGGAGAATGGTGGTCACACCGATATCCTGAAGTGGACCAGCTACCTGCGCGACAATCTGACGATGTCCTTGCAGTACGGCCGCATGGACAACACCAACTCCAACTACACCACTGACCGTAATGGTGTGGAAAACAAGTACAACGGTGACGTCGAGTCCTTCCCGACCTGCCCGTATGTGATCGAGTATCGTCCGGGCATGCCGGGCTTCGGTTCCCAGATTGGCTGCGCCACTGCGCAGACGGTCGACATCTTCGGTGGCTCCAACAAGCGCAACGCCGGCCGCATCGATTTCGATTGGCAGCTGGGTGATCACAAGATTGCGTTTGGTTACAGCGATGAGCGATGGAAGTCCCGTCAGGGCACCATCCAGGACATCATCTATGTCACCAAGTCGGACTACTTCCTTGATACGGCGACTTCTGACGACATTTATTACCGGATCAAGTTTGCAACCGGCGGTAACGTTCAGGTGAACCAGAAGTCCTGGTACCTGGAGGACAACTGGAACATTACCGACAACTTCATGTTGTATGCCGGCATCCGCAACGATTCCTTCGAGAATCTGAACTCGGATGGCGTGGCTTTCGTGAAGCAGGACAACATCTGGCAGCCGCGCCTGGGCTTCACCTGGGATCTGGCTGGCAACGGTGACAGCAAGCTTTACGGTTCGCTGGGTCGCTACTCGTTGCCGATCGCGGCGAACGTGGCACTGCGTGCTGCCTCGGCCTCGTACTACACCGAGTCCTACTTCGGTTACAACGGCACTCTGGATCCGGTCACCAAGATGCCGCAGGGCGGCTACTCGTATGACAATGGCTCCTACGATCTGGTCAACAACGGTGCCAACGGTTCCGTTCCGGACCCGAAGGCCGTGGCCGACAGTGGCCTGAAGCCCTACACCCAGGATGAGTTGATCTTGGGCTACCAGCAGCGCCTGACCTCGGACATCGCCTTCTTCAATGACTGGACGGTGGGTATCAAGGCCACCTACCGCAAGGTCAACAACGCGATCGATGACACCTGCGATTCGCGCGCGTTGTACAACGCTGGTGTGAAGGCTGGTTTGGACATGTCCAGCTGGGAGAGCGAATGGGCAGTGCCGGGCGGCATTCCTGGCTGCTTCATGTACAACCCGGGCAGCGACCTGACGTTGACCACCGACGTCAACGTCGATGGCACCATCGAAACCGTGACCATCCCGGCTGCGGATCTTGGTCCCAAGGCAAAGCGCGATTACAAGGCAGTGACGCTGAGCGCGGACAAGATGACGGACCGCTGGTACGTCAGCGCGTCGTATACCTGGTCCAAGCTGACCGGTAACCTGGAAGGCCTGGTCAAGAGTACGAATGGTCAGGATGACACGGGCACGACTTCCGACTTCGACTTCAAGGAGATCATGTACGGCGCGAACGGCTACTTGTTCAATGATCACCGTCATTCGTTCAAGGTGTTTGGCTCTTACTCGTTCACTCCGGAGCTGGAAATCGGCTTCAATCTGCTGGCACAGTCGGGTTCGCCGAAGTCCTGCTTGGGCGGCGGCAACAACAGCTTCGGTGTTCAGTACGCCTACACCGGTGTTTATCATGTCTGCGATCAGGGCGCTGTAACCTCCGGTCCGGACCGCGCCGATGACGACGTTATCAGCCCGGTGGGTTCCGCAGGTCGTACGCCTTGGGTCGTAACCTTCAGCCCGAGTTTGGTCTACAAGCCGCGTTGGGCCGAAGGTCTGCGCTTGAACGTTGACGTGATGAATCTGTTCAACAACATCAAGCCGACGCAGGTCTACGAGACTTCCTTCTCGTACCCGAACACCTCACAGACTCGTAACTACTACAACTACGGTGCGCCGAAGTACTTCTCGTCGCCGCGTTATGTCCGTTTCCAGGTGCAGTACGACTTCTAAGCCAAGCTGAGGCTCGGGAAGCCGAACTCAGAGTTTTGCATTGGCCGCCCCGCACGGGGCGGCCTTTTTTATGTGCGAGCTATGAAGTCAGGGGACTATCGCGTGTTCGGATTTGCGCACCTCATGAGATGGTGAGTTGGACTAGGCTCCAACACGCACCCGCTCCGCATTCAGATCATCCACCGCCCTTACCTCGATGCTGCCGTAAGCCGCCCATGGGAATTGCCTGGCGATGCGCATGGCCTCATCGGCGTCTGCCGCTTCGATCAGGTTGAAGCCGGCCAGAACCTCGCGGGTCTCCGCGAACGGACCATCGGTGATCCGCGACTGGCCCTGACGGCTGCGCAGGGTCTGGGCGCTGGCCGGTGGCTGCAGGCGCTGCGACATCAGCAACGTGCCTTGGGCCTGCAATGCATCGGCGTGCTGCAGGCAGCCGCGCATCAAGGTGTCGTAGTCGTCGGCGGGCAAGGCCTGCAGCAGTTGCGGGTCGATATAGATCAACAGCAGGAATTTCATGTGCCCGGCCTCGTGCGAATAGGGGCACATCATGTCGCATCGGGCCTGCTGCATTGCCGCATGAATTGATTCATAAAAAGAACGATGCGGACGTGTCGAGATTGCCTGCGCTGGCTCGTCGTACCTGTTGTGAAGCGGGCATTCCGCCTGCAACGGAGTACGGCAATGAAAGTGATGGTGTTGGTGAAGGCCACCCCCGAGACCGAGGCCGGAGTCATGCCCACGCAGGCGGAGATCGCGGCGATGGGTGCTTTCAATGAAGAACTGGTCAAGGCCGGGATCATGCTGGCGGGCGAGGGTTTGAAGCCCACGTCACATGCTGCGCGGGTGCGCTTTGCAGCTGACGGCCGCAGCGTGATCGACGGCCCATTCGCTGAGACCCGCGAACTGGTGGCCGGGTTCTGGCTGTGGCAGGTGCGCTCGCTGGACGAGGCCATCGAGTGGCTGAAGCGTGCCCCGTTCACGCCTTCCAATGGCGGCGCGGTGGAAGTGGAAATACGCCCGTTCTTCGAAGCTGAAGATTTCGGCGAAGCCTTCACCCCGGAATTGCAGGCACAGGAGCAGCGTTTACGCGAACAGATTGACCGCAACAACTGAATCCCAACCCCGAGCAGCAGGAGCAGGACAATGAAATTGATTCCGTTTTTGGGCTTCAACGGCCAGGCCCACGAAGCGATGGCGTTCTACGCCAAGGTGCTGGGCGGTAGCGTGGTATCGGAAATGCGCTACCGCGACATGCCGATGAACGATGAAATGAAAGGCTGTGGCGAGATGCCAGTGGAAACCCTGGACTGGGTGGCGCATTGCCAGCTCGAAGCAAAAGGTGCAACGTTGATGGCCGCCGACGGTCCGCAAGGCGCTGGCCCCAGCGCCACCACCATCAATATCGATGTGGACAGCATCGACGAAGCCGAACGCGTGTTCGCAGCCCTGGCCGAAGCTGGGCAGGTGCAGATGGCCTTGGCCGAAACCTTCTGGGCGCACCGTTGGGGCATGCTGCTGGACCGCTACGGCAAGCCGTGGATGGTCAACTGCATGAAGCCCATGCCGGCGGAGGGCTGAGCATGAGCAACCCGCAGATGATCTTCGTCAATCTTCCGGTACGTGATCTGCAGGCATCCAGGACGTTCTTCGCCGCGCTGGGTTACGGCTTCAACCCGCAGTTCAGCGACGACAACGCCGCCTGCATGGTGATCAGCGACAGCATCTTCGTGATGCTGCTGGTAGAGCCGTTCTTCCAGACCTTCACCGCCAAACCGCTGAGCGATGCGCGCAGGCAGACCGAGGTGATCACTTGCTTGTCGGCGGTCAGCCGGTCAGCGGTGGATGAACTGGTGGACAAGGCCCTGGCCGCCGGCGGCAGCGAGCCGATGCCAGCGCGTGATTACGGCTTCATGTATCAACGCGGCTTCGCCGATCTCGATGGCCACCTGTGGGAAATCGCCCATATGGATGGCGAGCCGGGCCAATAAACGGGAGACGATCATGGCTTACGTGGACGGATATGTATTGCCGGTGCCCAGTGCCAAGCTCGATGACTACAAACGCATCGCGCGCAAAGCCGGGAAAGTGTGGAAGGAACACGGTGCCCTGGCCTATGTCGAGGCGGTGGCCGAGGACGTGAAGGCGGGTAAGCGCACCTCGTTTCCGCAGGCGGTGAAGCTGAAGGAGGACGAAGTGGTGGTGTTCGCCTATGTATTGTTTCGTTCGCGTGCGCACCGCGACAGGGTCAACGCCAAGGCGATGGCTGATCCACGGTTGGCCGGAATGGGACCGAAGGACATGCCCTTCGATGGCAAGCGCATGTTCTGGGGCGGGTTCAAGCCGTTCGTGCAGTTGTGATGCTCTGCTCCCTCCCTTGCGCCGAAGGCGGAGGGGAGGGTTGGGGAGGGGGTGGCTTTTCGCATCACTGGTGCAGGCCCATGCCGAGCATGGCTCGGCACTACCGTCGCTCCTGCAAGTGCACTGCTTGCAGCAAGCGCACCGCGATGCTCTGATCGTGCCCTATGACCGACCCACAACTGCAACGCCTGCTCGACACCCTTTGGCGCATGGAATCGCCACGTCTGGTGGCGCGCTTGGCACGCATGCTCGGCGATCTCGACAGCGCTGAAGAGCTGGCGCAGGACGCGTTGGTCGCGGCATTGGAGCATTGGCCAAAACAAGGCATTCCCGGCAACCCAGCCGCTTGGTTGATGGCTACCGCACAGCGGCGCGCAATCGATCGGCTGCGGCAACGGCGCCTGCATGCGCAGCGGCAGGCGCAGATCATCGACGAACAGCAGGACTACGCCATGGGCGCGGAGCAGTCCGACCATCTGGACGACATCGGTGACGATCTGCTGCGGTTGGTGTTCGTCGCCTGCCATCCCGAATTGCCTGCCGATGCACGGGTCGCGCTGACCCTGCGCCTGCTGTGCGGCTTGAGCACGACCGAGATCGCACGTGCTTACCTGGTTCCCGAGCCCACCATCGCCCAGCGTATCGTCCGCGCCAAACGCCTGCTGTCCGAGCGCAAGGTGCCGTTTGAAGTGCCGCGTCTGCAGGAGCTTTCCGCTCGCCTGCAGTCGGTGCTGGACGTGGTCTATCTGGTGTTCAACGAGGGCTATGCCGCCAGTAGCGGCGAGGACTGGATGCGGCCGGCGCTATGCGAAGAAGCGCTGCGCTTGTGCAGGGTATTGACTGGACTGATGCCAGGCTCGGTCTCTGTGCTTGGCCTGCTGGCCTTGATGGAACTGCAAGCCTCACGCCTGCGCGCGCGGACCGCTGCTGATGGTTCGGCGGTGTTGTTGTTGGATCAGGACCGCAGCCGTTGGGATTGGCTGCAGATTGCACGCGGCCAAGCTGCGTTGGACCAGGCGATGAAGTTGGGCGGGGCCGATGACGCCTATGTAGTGCAGGCCGGTATCGCCGCCTGCCACGCACGCGCACGACAGGCTGAGCAGACTGATTGGCAGGCCATTGCTGACTTGTATGCGCGCTTGGCTGAGGTGATGCCGTCACCTGTGGTGGAGCTCAACCGCGTGGTTGCGGTGGCGCAGGCCCACGGTGCGGCACCCGCCTGGCGCTTGCTGCAACCCCTGATCGATGACCCGCAGCTGCAAGGCTACGCGCCGTTGCAGGCCGTACGCGGCGACCTGCTGGCGCGGCTTGGACGTGCACCCGAAGCAAGGCAGGCGTTCGAGCAGGCAGCGCTGCTGAGCAGTAATGCGCGCGAGCGCGCGGCGCTGCGGAGCCGGGCGGCAACCCTGCAATAAGACACTGCACATCAGCGCGCAGGGCTGGCTACACTCCAACGGTTGCCTTACCACTGGAGTACTGCGTGAAACGAGTCGTAATCAGCCTGTTGGCGATGTCGGTATCCACGGCCTTGATGGCTGCCCCGCCCAAGTTTGATGGCGCCCGCATCTCGGCCGACGTCCGCGAGCTTGCCTCCGACGCCTACGAAGGCCGTTCCCCGGCCACCGCTGGCGAGGACAAGACCATCGCCTTCCTCAGCAAGCAGTTCGCTGCTGCCGGCATGCAGCCGGGCGGCGACCTGCAGGACGGCAAGCGCCTGTGGACCCAGGCCGTGCCCCTGCTCAAGGGCGATATCGTCGGCAAGCCGGTGTTGTCGCTGAGCAGCCAAGGCAAGCCGCAGACGCTGACCCAAGGCCAGGAGATCGCCGTACGCGCGGCCATGAACGGCGCCAGCGCAGTGGATATCAGAAATGCACCGCTGGTGTTCCTCGGCTATGGCGTCAAGGCGCCGGAGCGCAACTGGGATGACTTCAAGGGCGTGGACCTGAAGGGCAAGATCGCCGTGGTGCTGATCAACGACCCGGATTTCGAGACCGGTGCCGGTGACTTCGACGGCAAGGGCATGACCTATTACGGCCGCTGGACCTACAAGTACGAAGAAGGCGCGCGCCAGGGCGCCGCCGGCGTGCTGATCGTCCACGAAACCGCACCGGCCTCCTATGGCTGGGCAACGGTGGCCGGCTCCAATACCAACACCATGTTCGACGTGGTCCGGCAGAACCCGGCCGAAGCGCACCCGGCGCTGGAAGGTTGGATCCAGCGCGACCTGGCGGTGGAACTGTTCAAGCGCGCCGGTCTGGATTTCGAAGCGCTGAAGAAGCAGGCACAGTCGCGCGACTTCCAGCCGGTTGAGCTGAAGGGCGAAACCTTCTCGGCCAACTACCAGGTCAAGAACGAAGTCATCACCTCGCACAACGTGGTCGCGCGCCTGGAAGGCAGTACCCATCCGGACGAGACCATCATCTATTCCGGTCACTGGGATCACATCGGTGTGGGCGAACCGGACGCACGCGGCGACCGCATCTTCAACGGCGCGATGGACAACGCCTCGGGTACTGCCGCACTGCTTGAGCTTGCGCGTGGCTTTGCCACCCAACCCAGGCCGCAGCGTTCGGTGCTGTTCCTGGCCGTGACAGCGGAAGAAAAGGGTCTGCTAGGCTCGGAATACTACGCCAGCAACCCGCTGTACCCGCTTGCCAAGACCGTGGCGGTGATCAACATGGACGGCATGTCGCCGTACAGCCCGTCGCGCGACTTCGGCATCTATGGCACGGCCAAGGTCGAGCTGCTCGACCAGCTCAAGGATGTGGCCAAGGGCTGGGACATCCGCTACACCCCGGACACCAAGCCGGAAGCGGGCCTGTTCTTCCGCTCCGATCACTTCCCGTTCGCCAAGCGCGGCGTACCGGCGCTGTCCTACGGGGCAGGGCAGGACTGGATCGACGGTGGCGTAGCCGCCGGCAAGAAGGCCTCCGACGAGTACACCGCCAAGCGCTACCACCAGCAGGGCGACGAATGGCAGGCCGACTGGACCTTCGCCGGTGCCGCGCGTGACCTGGAAGTTCTCTATACCTTGGGCGAGAAGCTGGCCAACTCGCGCGACTGGCCGAACTGGAGCCCGGAAGAAAGTTTCCGTGCGACCCGTGATGCGAGTGCGGCAGAGCGGAAGTAAGGCTTGAAGGCTCTTGAAGCTCTTGAAGCCCTTCTCCCGTTCACGGGAGAGGGGTTGGGGTGAGGGAAGCTTTTGCTTTAGATCGCAGTGATCCTGCGCTTGAGGCTTTACCGGTGAAGCCCCTGCCGAGCATGGCTCGGCACTACAAGCCCCTCTCCCTCCGGGAGAGGGGTTGGGGTGAGGGTTGGGGCTCCCCACATACACATGGTGCCTCCAAAATCCCGACCCAGCATCAGCAAGGAAGACCCATGAAAAACACCAGCGCCTGCCGCGCGATCCTGTGCCTGGTCGGTATCACCTCTTCATCGTTGGCCTCCGCTGCACCGCTGCCACCGAACTGGCAGATGCTGCCCACCGCCCAGCAGGAAGCAGAGAAAGGCCTGCCATCGGCCCTGCAGGCACCGCTACTGGCAAAGAATCAGCGCCCGCTGCAGCAGGTTGAGTTGCTGGTGGCATTGCCCTTCGAGCAAGTCCTGCCGGTGGTACAGGCCAGCCTTGCGCCCTTGGGGGCGTTCAACGCACCGGTCCAGCGCACCCGCGTGGCCTATATGGACCATGGCTGGGGCAATGTGCTGATCGCACGCCGTCCCGAATTGAAGGCCGAGTTCATCCGTCGCTACCGCATGCCTGCCTTGCAGACGGCGGTGGAGCAGGGTGCCCTGCTCGCCGAAGAGCTGCCGCTGCGCGAGCAGCGCCTGCAGCGTGACCCCACGGTTGATGCGATGAGTGACAAGCTTGCCGAATTGCAGGGCAGTTTCGCCAGCTGGCAGGCCAGCGCCGAGCAGAAGCACGGCGTGTTCGGTCGCGCCAAAAAGACGATCGAAGTGCGGGTGATGCAGGTTGACGATGCGCTTGGCAAACCAGCAACGGCAATCAGCCTGAGCAGAACCGACGACTGGCCCAATCCGGACGGCGGTATCGTCGACCAGTTGCGCGAGTTCAATGTGATGGGCGGTGGCCCCTCGCCACGCTTGAGCCGCCGTCGCGTGCCCGAGGCGGTGTTCGTGCCGGTTTATGACGCCGTGCGCGCGCTGCCCGGTGCCGCCTTGCAGATTGGCGTCAACGCCAGTGATTGGCAGCCCCCGGCGCAGGCAGACAGTCGCATCATCGAACCGACGTTGACCGCGCCGGGCGGCAACAGGGACGCGACGGCCGCGCAGCGTCTGCTGTCCTTCGGCAGTGGCGACTACTACGACATGCGGCCACTGGGCGATGGCAGTGTGCTGTTGCTGAGCAGCTATCCAGAGGCCTTGTGGCGCTGGGCGCCGGGCATGGGCGACACGCCGCAACGGCTGTGGCAAGCGGCTGCAGATGCCGGCCGGGCGGGCCTGGGTGTGGACGCGCAGGGCCGCAATGCCTGGCTGGCGGTGCAGCAGCAGATTGTCAGTTATAGCCTGGAGCAGCAGCGTGCGATCGCGCATCCGCTGCGTTGGGCGGCCGATGTGCGTCAGCCAATCAGCGGCGGCTGGGACTGGACACAGGACGCGCAGGGCAGGCCGGTGCCATACGACCATGCATTGAACGGCCGCGGCGGCATCCGCGACGTGCTGCGTGTACTGCAGCCTGAGTCGACTCCAGCGGCCGAAGGGGAGCCGTGGATCTATGCGCAGCGCTTCGACGCCACACGTCAGGGTGTGGTTGGCGGCTATCCCGGCAATTCACTGGTCAAGCCGGTACGTTGGGATGGCGCGGGCCAGGGCTTCTGGATCGAGGACCCGGCGGGTTTGACCGAGCTGGACGGCGCGAGCGGCCGGGTCAAGCGCGTGTTGTCCTTGCCGCGCCGCTTTGGCAAGGCCGATGGCAATGACGACACCGGCATGGCGCAATGGGTGCCAGCGCCGCTGGGTTCAGCCAAGGGGGCCTGGGTTGCGGTCGGTTTCGTGCTGATGGAAGGCACACGGCGCGATCCGGGCATGCATGTCCTCGATCTGGCCAGCGGCAAGCTGCGGTATTCGTTGGCATTGCCGGGGCTGAATTCCTTGAACGCGGCAACGGCGTCGGTCGACGGTCGACTGCTCGCCCTGGGCGGTAACGACGGCGGTACCCCGGTGCTGGCGGTGTGGAATCTGGAAAATGGTCAATCGCTTTCCTTGAACCCCAGTCGCTCAGCCTGCTGGGACCTGCGCCAGCTGCACTGGTCGCCGCAGGGTGACGCGCTGATCGGCCTGTGCGGCGATGGCGTGACGCGCTGGGTGCTGCCGGCAGAGTGGCGGTCAAGGTAGTGCCGAGCCATGCTCGGCGACGGCTTTCCCGGTAAGGCCCAGGTAGTGCCGAGCCATGCTCGGCAGCGGCTTTCCCGGTAAGGCCCAGGTAGTGCCGAGCCATGCTCGGCAGCGGCTTTCCCGGTAAGGCCCAGGTAGTGCCGAGCCATGCTCGGCAGCGGCTTTCCCGGTAAGGCCCAGGTAGTGCCGAGCCATGCTCGGCAGCGGCTTTCCCGGTAAGGCC
>NZ_JBRREH010000069.1:0-26900 GCF_056760175.1 Stenotrophomonas sp. STEN021
GTGCCCCGCATTGCGCGGCTGCGGGTTTCCCGGTCCCCCCCCAGCCGAGCATGGCTCGGCTCTACAGTAGGAATTCACCAGCCATCCCAAACTGCTGTTGTGGGAGCGGCGTAAGCCGCGAAGCTGGCAATGCTTGAAAGGCTCAAAAGCCAACCCCTCCCCAGCCCTCCCCTCCGCCTTCGGCGCAAGGGAGGGAGACAAGCGGCATCGCCAGCTGCGATCAACCCAACAGGGTTTCCAGCACCGCCATGCGCACGGCAACGCCGTTGGCGACCTGACGCAGCACCCACGACTGCGGGCCATCGGCCACTTCGTCGGTGACTTCCACGCCGCGGTTGATCGGGCCCGGGTGCAGTACCGCTGCGTCCTTGGCGGCGCGCTTCAGGCGCTCGCTGTTGAGGCCGTACTGCGCGTGGTACTGCTCCAGCGACGGCACCAGGCCTTCTTCCATGCGCTCGCGCTGCAGGCGCAGCATCATCAGCGCATCCACGCCTTCCAGCATTGCGTCGAAATCATGGCCGACCACGCAGCCATCAAGGATTCCATCCTCCGGCAGCAGCGATTGCGGACCGCAGACGCGGATCTCGCCCACGCCCAGGGTGCGCATCGCCTGCAGATCGGTACGCGCAACGCGTGAATGCTTCACGTCGCCGACGATCACCACTTTCAGCTTGGAGAAATCGCTGCCCTTGGCCTGGCGCAGGGTCAGCATGTCGAGCAGGCCCTGGGTCGGGTGCGCGCTGCGGCCATCGCCGGCATTGATCAGCGCGGTACCTTCGCCAGCCACGCCGGCCAGTTCGGCCACCGCACCATCATCCGGGTGGCGCACGATGAAACCACGCACGCCCATCGCCTCCAGATTCTTCAGCGTGTCGCAGGCGGTCTCGCCCTTGCGCGCGGATGACGTGGACGCATCGAAATTCAATACATCGGCACCCAGCCGCTGCGCCGCCAGCTGGAAGGAGCTGCGCGTGCGGGTGGAGGGCTCGAAGAACAGGGTGCAGACGCCGGTACCGGCCAGCACCGCGCGCTTGTTGTTGATCCGGCCAACCGCGGCATCGCGGATCTGGCCAGCACGGTCGAGCAGCTGCAGCAGGGTTTCCCGCGGCAACCCATCCAGGGTCAGCAGGTGGCGCAGGCGTCCTTGGGCATCAAGTTGCGAAGCGGTCATGGCAGGGTCTTCGACAGTCAGGAAATAGGGGTGGCTTCGTGCGGCGCCGACAACCAGCGCTCGATGATGACGGCGGCGGCAACGGCGTCGAGGTTGGCGGCATCGCGGCGGCGCTTGCGGCCCTCGGCGCGCTCCACGGCGAAGCGTTGCGCGGCCTCGACCGAGCTGGAACGCTCATCCACCAGCAATACCGGCACCTTGTAGCGCTGCTGCAGCTGCCGGGCAAAGGCATGCGCGCGCTTGCGGTTGGGCTGGTCTTCGCCTTCCAGGGTGAGCGGATCGCCGACGATCATGCCTTGCGGCCGCCATTCCTTGTGCAGCTTGTCCAGCGCGTTCCAGTCCGGGCCATTGCCATGCACATCGACGACCGCGATCGCACGCGCGCCGACGCCCAGCGAGCTGCCAATGGCAACGCCAATGCGGCGCGAGCCAACATCGAAGCCCAGTACCGTGCTGCTGGTTGAAAGTGTGTTGGACTCAAGCACGACCGCTGTATCCGGTGACCAGGAACAGATCAACGCCGATGCGCGCGCCGGCCAACTGCCAGCGCTCGTCCAGAGGCGTTTCGAACAGCACGGCAGCGTCGGCGGGCACGGTCAGCCAGCTGTTCTCCGCCAGTTCCTGCTCCAGCTGACCTTCACTCCAGCCGGCACAGCCGAGCGTGACCAGCACATTGCGCGGACCTTCGCCACGGGCCATGGCTTCGAGGATATCGCGGGACGTGGTCAGATAGAGGCCATCGCCCACCTTCAGGCTGGAATCCCATTCGCGGGCGTCGTCATGGATCACGAAACCGCGCTCAGTGTGTACCGGCCCGCCATTGAGCACCGGCACGGCGCGCAGGTCGCCATCGTCGGTATCGATGGCCATCTGCGCGAACACATCGCCCAGCGTGAAATCGGAGAGCTGGTTGACCACGACGCCCATGGCGCCGTTTTCGTCGTGCTGGCAGATCAGGGCCACGCTACGCGCAAACTGGGGGTCGACCAGCGATGGCAAAGCCACCAGCAGGTGATTGGAAAGAGGCGGTGACAGCGCAGACATGTCCGCATTCTACCGGCTGCGGCTGCCTGACGCTTTGCAGGGGCGATAATCGGCACTTCCTTAACGCGGAGACGCCCATGACCTACTACTGTGATTTCGCCCCGGGCCACCCTGTGCACGGGCCGTACCACGCGAACGAGTATGGCTTTCCGCAGCGGGATGAACGCGAGCTCTTCGAGCGCCTGCTGCTGGAGATCAACCAGGCCGGTTTGAGCTGGGAAACCATCCTGCGCAAGCGCGAAGGTTTCCGCAGCGCCTACAGCGGCTTCGACGTGGACGCAGTGGCGGCTTATGGCGAGGCGGATATCGCCCGCCTGCTGGCTGACGCCGGCATCATCCGCAACCGACTCAAGGTGGCAGCGGCGATCCACAACGCGCAGGTGATCCAGGGACTGCGCGCGTCGCATGGCGGCTTTGCCGAATGGCTGGATGCACACCACCCGCTGCCCAAGGCGGACTGGGTGAAGCTGTTCAAGAAGACCTTCCGGTTTACCGGCGGCGAGATCACCGGGGAATTTTTGATGAGCCTGGGCTATCTGCCCGGGGCGCACCGGGAGGATTGCCCGGTGATGGTGAAGATTGCGGCAACTGGGCCAGCTTGGATGGGGCGACAGGGCTGAGATTTGGGATTGCGGATTGCGGATTCGCGAGAGCTTGAGGCATAGGCAAAGAGCAGAAGCCCCCCTCCCCAGCCCTCCCCTTCGCTACGCGAAAGGGAGGGGGAAGAGCGGCTTCCCGCTTTGGCCTTGCCCCGCTCTTGCTCGGCTTTGGCCCCTCCCTTTCGCGTAGCGAAGGGGAGGGTTCGGGAGGGGTGCTCTTGATCTTGCCCCCCAACAAAAAACCGCCCCAAAAGGAGCGGCTTTTCAAACAACCAAACCCGCCAGACTCAGCGAACCTCGGCAATCTCCACGCCATCCAGACCCTGCGACAAGGTCTTGGCGTCGCCGCCCTGCGACAGCTTGATGCGCAGGCGCACTTCGTTCTGCGAGTCGGCATAACGCAAGGCGTCGTCGTAGCTGATCTCGCCGGCCTGGTACAGCTCGAACAGGCTCTGGTCGAAAGTCTTCATGCCCAACTGCACGGAGTCGCGCATCACTTCCTTGAGCTTGTGCACTTCACCATCGCGGATGTAGTCCTGCACCAGCGGCGTGCCCAGCAGGATTTCCATCGCCACGCGGCGGCTCTTGCCGTCCGGGGTCGGCACCAGCTGCTGTGCAACCACGCCCTTGAGGTTCAGCGACAGATCCATCAACAGCTGATTGCGACGGTCTTCCGGGAAGAAGTTGATGATGCGGTCCATCGCCTGGTTGGCGTTGTTGGCATGCAACGTGGCCAGCACCAGGTGGCCGGTTTCTGCAAATGCCACCGCGTGATCCATGCCCTCGCGGGTACGGATTTCGCCGATCATGATCACGTCCGGTGCCTGTCGCAGGGTGTTCTTCAGCGCCGCCTCCCAGCTGTCGGTATCAATGCCGACTTCGCGTTGGGTCACGATGCAGCCTTCGTGCTTGTGCACGAATTCGATCGGATCTTCGATGGTGATGATGTGGCCGGTCGAGTTCTGGTTGCGGTAACCGATCATCGCCGCCAGCGAGGTCGATTTGCCGGTACCGGTAGCGCCGACAAACAGGATGATGCCGCGCTTGGTCATCGCCAGCGTCTTGATCACCGGCGGCAGGTTCAGTTCTTCCACGGTGGGAATGCGCGTCTCGATGCGACGCAGCACCATGCCTACCTGGTTGCGCTGGTAGAAGCAGCTCACACGGAAGCGGCCCACGCCGGATACACCGATGGCGAAGTTGCATTCGTGGGTTTTCTCAAATTCCTCGCGCTGCGCCGGCGTCATCACGTTGAGCACCATGTCGCGGCTTTGCTGCGCCGTCAGTGGTGTCTGGGTGATCGGCGACAGCTTGCCGTTGACCTTCATCGACGGCGGCATGCCAGCGGTGATGAACAGATCAGACGCCTTCTGGTGCGCCATCAGCTTGAGGAACGAGGTGAAATCAATAGTGCTCATGTCTGGCTCCTGATGGAGAGCCGGGACAGGGCGTGGGATGACCCCATTGCGCCCCGTCGATTCCGGCTTTTGCGAATCCCGAATTCCGAATCTTCAATCCCGAAACCTGGAATTACTCGAACAGACGCTTGTCCTTGGCGTATTCCTTGGCCTGGTTGCGCGTGATCAAGCTGCGCTTGACCAGGTCCTGCAGGTTCTGATCCAGCGTCTGCATGCCCACCTGCTGGCCGGTCTGGATGGACGAGTACATCTGCGCCACCTTGTCCTCGCGGATCAGGTTACGGATTGCCGGGGTTGCCACCATGATCTCGTGCGAGGCAATACGGCCACCGCCCACGCGCTTGAGCAGCGCCTGCGAAATCACCGCACGCAGCGACTCGGACAACATCGAGCGCACCATCGGCTTTTCGCCGGCCGGGAACACGTCGATGATACGGTCGATGGTCTTGGCCGCCGAGCTGGTATGCAGGGTGCCGAACACCAGGTGACCGGTTTCTGCCGCGGTCAATGCCAGACGAATGGTTTCCAGGTCACGCAATTCGCCGACCAGGATGATGTCCGGGTCTTCACGCAGTGCAGAACGCAGGGCTTCGTTGAAGCCATGCGTATCACGGTGCACTTCGCGTTGGTTGATCAGGCACTTCTGCGAGGTGTGCACGAATTCGATCGGGTCCTCGACGGTGAGGATGTGACCGTACTCGTTCTTGTTGATGTGATCGATCATCGCCGCCAGCGTGGTCGACTTGCCCGAACCGGTCGGGCCGGTGACCAGGATCAGGCCCTGCGGCTGCTCGATCAGCTCACGGAAGATCGGCGGGCAGGCCAGGTCTTCCAGCGTCAGCACTTCCGAGGGAATGGTACGGAACACCGCACCAGCACCACGGTTCTGATTGAACGCGTTGACACGGAAGCGCGCCAGCGAGGGAATCTCGAACGAGAAATCGACCTCGAGGAATTCTTCGTAATCACGCCGCTGCTTGTCCGACATGATGTCGTACACCAGCGCGTGCACTTGTTTGTGGTCCAGGGCCGGGATGTTGATGCGACGGACGTCACCGTCCACGCGGATCATCGGCGGCAGGCCCGCGGAAAGATGCAAGTCCGAGGCCTTGTTCTTGACCGAGAACGCCAAAAGTTCAGCGATATCCATACGCGCTCTGTCCCCTGCGTTGCGAGTATATGTAAGGTGTTTCCCCTGGCAGGCAGTATAAGCCTTCCCACGCAAGAGGTAGATGCTTTGCAAACCGTGTCTTTGGCCACCCTCCGGCAGCAGATCGACGCTGCTTCCAGCCCTTCCCGGCCAGTCCGTCTATTGGCCGTTTCCAAGCTGCAGCCGGCTGCGGCGGTGGCCGGTCTGGCTGCCCAAGGACAGCGCGCGTTCGGTGAAAACTATGTGCAGGAGGCTGCCGCGAAGATCGGCGAGCTGGGCGAACTGGGCCTGGAGTGGCATCTGATCGGCCACCTGCAGTCCAACAAGGCCGAGCTGGCCGCACAGGTCTTCGACTGGGTGCAGACGGTGGACCGGGCCAAGCTGGTCGGCGCCCTGGCCAAGTACCGCCCGGCCGCTTTGCCCCCCCTCAATGTGCTGATCCAGGTCAACATCGACGATGAGGACAGCAAACATGGCTGCGCCCCGGAGCAGGTAGCGGCGCTGGCCGAGGCCATCGCCAGCGAACCCCGGCTCTGCCTGCGCGGCCTGATGGCAATCCCCGCGCCGTTCCCGGAAGTGGCCAGACGCCAGGCCGCGTTCGCACGGATGCAGGCCTTGTTTACCAGCCTGGCCGCGCAGTACCCGCAGGTCGATACACTTTCGATGGGCATGAGCAGTGACTTTGCCGAAGCCATCGCCGCCGGCTCGAGCATGGTCCGGGTCGGCACCGCCTTGTTCGGCCAACGCCCTTCCCCTTGATCGCAGCGAGATTGGATTGATGAGCAGCAACCCGCACGCAGACCTTCCCGACACCGATGTCGCTTTCATCGGCGGCGGCAACATGGCACGCAGCCTGATCGCCGGCTTGCTGCGGCGCGGCATGGCCGCCAGCCGCATCCACGTGGCCGAGCCGGTCGCCACCCTGCGTGAGGCGCTGGCGCAGGACTTCGGCGTGCATACCTACAACGCCGCCGAAGCCGCCGCCGCTCATGCCGGTCTATGGCTGATGGCGGTCAAGCCGCAGGTGATGCGCACTGTCTGCGAAGCGCTGAGCCCGATTGCCGCCAGCCAGCAACCGGTAGTCACCTCGATCGCCGCCGGCATCACCGCCGCGCAGCTCGAACGCTGGCTGGGTGGTGATCAGGCCATCGTCCGCGCCATGCCCAACACCCCTGCCCTGTTGGGTGCCGGCGTCACCGGCCTGTTCGCCAACCCGCGCGTCTCCGCCGCCCAGCGCGCGCAGACCGAGCAGGTACTGGCCAGCGCCGGCCGCACCGTCTGGATCAACGACGAAGCACGGATGGACGCGGTGACCGCGGTCTCCGGCAGCGGCCCGGCCTATGTCTTCCTGCTGGCCGAGGCGATGGAAGCCGCGGCCCTCGAACAAGGCCTGCCCGCCGATGCGGCGCGCACGCTGGTGCTGGATACCATCCTCGGCGCTGCACGCATGCTCACCGAAGCCGGCGAAGCCCCAGCCGAACTGCGCCGCCGCGTCACCTCGCCGGGCGGCACAACCCAGGCTGCCATCGAAACCTTCCAGGCCGGCGGCTTTGAAGCGCTGACCGCGAAGGCCATTGATGCGGCAGCCAAGCGAGGCAAAGAGCTGTCTGCAGCGAACGATTGATCTGCGCTTGTTTCGCGCGTGCCTGCTCGATCACTCGTAGATATCTGTTTCTATTAGCCCCTCTCCCCTAGCGGGAGAGGGGTTGGGGAGAGGGGGCAAGGCGAAGCCTTGCAGCTCTTAAGCACTTAGAACGCAGCCTCAACAACAAACACCACAGCACAAGGACACCAACACCATGCCCCGGTTCGCCCTAACGCTGTCCTCCACCCTGCTACTGGCCCTCGCCGCCTGCTCCGCGCAACAAGCCCCGCAGGCAGCCGTCATCCAGCAATCGCAACCCAGCCACGCCGACCTCGGCAAGCTGCGCGTGCACTACAACCTGCTGCCGACGCTGGCCATGAACGACGCCGTCGCCCGCAGCTACCAGGTGCAGCGCGAAGCCGACCGCGCCCTGCTTGTCGTCGCCTTGCGACAGCTGGAACAGGGCGAAGAGCTTCCGGCCAACGGCAAGGTACAAGCCATCGCCACCGATCTCTCCGGCAAGCGCCAACAGATTGACTTGCGTGCAGTGCGTACCGGTTCCTATACCGACCTGATCGGCGTACTCGACGCGCATCCACGCGACCAACTGCGCGTGGACCTGCAGATAAGCGCTGACGCAGGTGCGGGAAACGTTCGCTTCGAGCGAAATTTCTGAATCCCGCTGAAACAAAAAGCACCGTCTTGCGTGGTGTTTCAGCGCTGTATTCCGCTTTGAAACGAGCGCGGCAAAAGCGCGCATTTCCTTTCCCAATCAACTCGATATGGCAACGCTGCTGGCATCACCTTGCTGCCACCAGTGTTGCCGTGCCTTGCCCGCGCAGGTCGCAAAGTCAAATTGACATGTAAGTGATGCAAACGATACTGACCGCCTTTCCAATTCCGCGCACGCTGCAGAAATGCCGCCAGCGTCGGACAAAGTGATGTCCCTTGCCAGCTGACAACTCCCCTTCATCGTTGCTGCAGCTGCAAGGCTGGGGCATGCGCCGTGGCCAACGCACCGTGTTGGCGTCCATTGATCTGAGCATCAGCGGCACCGGCATCGTGGTGCTGATGGGCCCGGGCGGCACCGGCAAGTCTTCACTGCTGCAGGCGCTGTCTGGCCGGGCCAACGCACACGGCGAGCGCTGGGGCACCCTGCTGTTCCAGGACGCGCCGCTGCAAGCTGCAACGCAGCCACCTGTACTGGTGCAACAGCATGCGCGCGAACTTGGCTTCAGCGTACTGGAGAACCTGAGCGCCGCGCTGCGCCCGCAAGCCGGCAACAAGCCACAGGCATTGCGCGAACAGATCGACACGCGCCTGCAAACCCTGGGCGCTACCGATGTGGCCGCACATCTGCAGCAGCGGGTAATCGATCTTCCGCGGGGACTGGCCCGACAAGTCGCCATCCTGCGGGCGGCCTTCAGCGGCAGCCCGCTGCTGCTGATCGATGAACCCACCAGCGAGCTGGAACCGGCAGAGGCCGAAGCCGTGCTCACGCTGATAGAACGCTTGGCGATGGATCACTGCTGTCTGGTCAGCCTCCACCATCAAGGCCAGGCCCGGCGTATTGCTTCGCGGGTAATCCTTCTGGCTGGCGGCAAGGTGCAGGTTGATGCACCGGTAGATGCGTTCTTTGCCAACAGCGGGCAACACCCGGTGCTGGCGCAGTTCCTGCGCACCGGCAGCTGCCATGTACCGGCGCCGGATGCGCGCGCTGAGGAACTGGCCGATGGTGTCGTTGCACCTGCACCGATTGCCATCCTTGAAACGATATCAAGCCAGCCTGCTACGCCTGTAGTCGAAGCCTCCATTCGCCGCCCCGCAGCGATGCCGACACCCGCACCGGTCCGCCTGTCCGCCACGCCATCCCGGCGCGGCCCCAACGGCTTCCATTGGCTGGTGCCGGGCAAGCTCGCCGGCTGCCCCATGCCCGGCGTGGTATTCGCCATTGATCACGATCTGGCGTTGCTGCGCGGCATGGGCGTGACCGTGCTGGTCAACCTCACCGAACGCGAGATGCCCGCCGAGCGGCTGGCACCCTACGGCCTGCGCAGCTACCACCTGGGCATCGCTGACCGCGGCGCGCCGCCGCTGTTGTGGGCCAAGCTGCTGCTGGCCAAGATCGAAGTGATGTTGCGCGAAGGCGAAGTCGTCGCCGTGCACTGCCTGGCTGGCCTCGGCCGCACCGGCCTGGTGCTGGCCGGCTGGTTGATCCGCGAAGGGCTCACTGCCGATGAAGCACTGCGCCGCCTGCGCACCTTGGACCCGGGTTTCGTGCAGTCGCAGGAGCAGGAAGACCTGCTGCATGCGCTGGAAGAAAACCTGCTGATCCGCGCCTGCGATTGATCAAATCTTGAGTGATGCCGGGCCGCACTGCGGCCTGCGGGCATCGCTTTTCCTCTTTTCCCCCTTCCGCAAGGATTCCCCCATGTCACTGGACACCACCCTGCAGCAATCCGTTGCCTCCATCCCCGAATGCGTGGCCGCCGGCTACGTCGATATCAGCTCCGGCATGTTGCTGTCGGTACGCACCGTGGATTCGCACCCGCGCGAAGTGCTGGACCTGGTCGCTGCCGCCACCGCCGATCTGTACCAGGGCCCGAACATCCGCAGCATCGAGCAGATGTTCCGCCGCGCACGTGGCCTGGAAGACCAGGAAGGTGCGCACTACTTCCAGGAAATCATCGTCAACAGCGAAAACCTGATCCACGTCTTCATGCGCGGCAAGCGCTACCCGGATTACGTGATGGTGTTCGTCTGCCGCCGCACCGCCAACCTCGGCATGGTGCTGACCCGCTCGCGTCTGGCGATGCCATCGATCGAAGCGGAAATCTGATCCATCCGGGCCACGCACTGTGACCCTGACTGCAACGCGCTGCCGGGTATCCAGTAGATACCCGGCAGCTTGCTGGCCCAATCGTATAAACCTAGCCGACCCGTTGCGGACCCTCACCGCGCTGCCCCAGCACATCCTGCGGATTCAGCAGGCCGCAGCGCTTGAGCGACAGACAGCCGCAACCGATGCAATCGCTGAGCTGGTCACGCATGAACTGCAGCGTGGCGATACGCTCATCCAGTTCCTTGCGCCAACGCGCTGACATCTTCGCCCAATCGGCCTTGCTCGGCGCGCGCCCTTCCGGCAATTCCGCCAGACGCTCGGCCACCACCTGCAGCGGCATGCCCACCCGCTGTGCAGCCTGGATCAGCGCCAGCCGTCGCAGCACATCACTCTGAAAGCGCCGTTGGTTGCCGGCGGTGCGCTGGCTGTGGATCAGCCCCTTGCGCTCATAGAAGTGCAAGGCCGACACCGCAACACCGCTGCGCCGGGCCACTTCCCCTACACTCAGTTCCCGCGTGGACATCACTTGACCTCAACCATGGTTGAGGTGTGATGCTGCACGCCCCCCAGCCGCAACTCAAGCAGCGTCGCATCATGAGTTCCCCAAGCATCGCCTCAGCCCCGCCGGCTGGCACCTCCATCCTCGCCCCTCAATACCGTGCCACCACCTTCGGCATGGTCGCGCTGATCTCGCTGATCGCCTTCGAGGCGCTGGCCGTAGCGGCCGCCATGCCCAGCGTGGCTGAAGCATTGGATGGTTTGCGCCTGTACGCGCTGGCCTTCGGCGGCGCACTGGCCACCAGCGTGATCGGCATGACCCTGGCCGGCCGCATGTGCGACCAGCAGGGCCCGGCGCGACCATTGTGGCTGGGCCTGGGCAGCTTCCTGGTTGGTCTGCTACTGGCCGGTCTGGCGCCGCGCATGGATGTATTGATCATCGGCCGCCTGCTGCAGGGCGTCGGCATCGGCGCGATTTCGGTATCGCTGTATGTGCTGGTGGCGCGCACCTATCCGGAAGCGCTGCGCCCCAAGGTGTTCGCAGCTTTCTCCGCTGGCTGGGTGGTGCCCTCGCTGATCGGCCCTGGCTTGAGCGGACTGATCGTGCAGCACCTGAGCTGGCGTTGGGTCTTCCTCATCGTGCCGGTGCTGGCCTTGCCGGCGGCATGGCTGCTGCTGCCGGCCTTGCGCAGCACCCACACCAGCATCCGCCGTGATGTCGAGCAGCGGCCGGTGGTGCGCTGGGCGATAGGCACGGCGCTGGCCGCGCTGTTGCTGTATGTCGGCGGACAGCTACAAGGCATGCAGGTATTGGCGGTGATGATGGTTGCAGTGATCGCGTTGATCTTCTGCGCGCGTCACCTGCTGCCACGCGGCAGCCTGCTGCTGCGCCGCGGCCTGCCCAGCGTGATTGCCTTGCGCGGCATCGCTGCCTCGGCCTTCTTTGGCGCTGAAGCCTTCCTGCCACTGCTGCTGCAGCGCGAACGCGACCTGTCGCCGCTGTGGGCGGGCGCAGCGCTCAGCCTGGGCGCGCTGGGCTGGTTCTCCGGCTCGTGGATGCAAGGCCACCAGCACTTCGGTTGGCGCCGCACACACATGCTGCAGGCCGGCACCTGGCTGATGCTGGCCGGCCTGCTGATCACCGTGCTCACGCTGTATCCGGGCGTGCCCTTGATGCTGGCGCTTGCCGGCTGGGCGCTTACCGGCCTGGGCATGGGCCTGATCTACCCCAGCTTGTCGGTGCTGACCTTGTCGCTGTCGGCGCCGCACGAGCAAGGTGCCAACAGCTCGGCCCTGCAGCTGAGCGAAGGCATCGCCGTCGCCTCGACGCTGGCGATCTCCGGCTCGCTGTTCGCTGCAACCGTTGGCGGCAATGAAACCAGTGGTTATCTGCTGTGCTTCGCGGTGACACTGCTGTTGGCGGCGTTGGCGACGGTGGTCGGGCGCCGGATAGGTTGAACTGCGTCAGCCGAGCAACGCCGATCAACCAGCATTCAACAATCTGATCCGGCGGAACAACGCGGGCTGCATATCGCAGCCCGGCACAGGCTCAGTGCGCGGCATCCACACCTTCCACTTCAAGCAGGTCCTTGCGCAGGATGCGGCGCACTTCCAGCACCGCTTCCGGCGTTTCCTGCACGCTGTGGCCAGACACGATCACCTTTTCCGACAGCGCGCCATCCAGATGCGCGCTCCAGTACGGCACCAGCCCATCGTCGGACTGCGCAGTCGGCACCTCGGCTTTGCGTTTGGCGATGATGGAGTGGTACTTCAGGCCCGGCTGGATCGGCAGCGCCGAGGACGCCTCGATGAAGGGATCGCTGGCCTTCAGGTTCTCGATGCTGTTGGTGATCACCGGTTCCTTGGGCTTCTTGCCATCGGTTTCGCCCGGGTCCTGCAAGGCCATGAAGGCGTCACCGAAGGCACCAAGAATCGTCAGCGGCAAGCGCACCAGCCTGCCGATCAAACGGCCTAGCCGATTGCCGGCGGCATCCGTGCCCTTGTGCGGTGAAGCCAGGAAGATCGCCCGCTCCACGTTCGGCTGCGGAGTGAAATGCAGCACCGGCCCGAGCTTGGCTTCCACCCGCGCCAAACGCTCGCCTTGCAGGTTGTAGCGCTGGCGGGTGTTGTCCCATAGCACCTCGCCGGAGTCACTCAGCATCAAGCGTGCGATAACGCCGCCCATGCTGTGGCCGATGAACACCATGTCGTGCGATGCCGGTGCGGTGCCCTTGGGGTCGAAGTGATGCAGCGTGCTGTTGAAGGCCTTGCTGATGGTGTAGCGGTTCAAGGCGATCGGCGCATTGGTCGGGTAATACACCGACCATACCTGGTAATGCTCACGCATCTCCTCGTCGCCCATGATCTCGTTGGCCAGGTTCACCCAGGCCTCCGGGCTGCTGGCCAGGCCGTGCAGCATGAAGATGATGCGCTTGTTTGGATCGTAGGGCTGCATCAGGTAGATATGCGGCTCGCGGATGCCGACGCCACGGCCAAACAAGGTGCGCAGCGATTCGGTGGCGAACCCGGACTGGGCAAGCCACAGGCCATACGCGGCGGTGAAATTGGCTGCCAATGGCACTTCCTGGCCATGCATCTGGATGCTGGTGAGGTCGGGCGAATAGGCCTGCAGCTGCACATGGCGGGTAGCCAGTACCTCTTCCAAGGAGTTGCCGCTGAAGTTCAGCACAGCGGTGGCATTGATCGCCGGCATCTCGCTGTAGACCGGCAGCTGCTGGTTGCGCTCCTCCACTTCCAGCGCCTGCGCCAGCGTTGGTGCTTCCATCATCGCCACCAGCTCGGCACCAAAGCCATCGCGGCGATACGAGCTGCGCAGGCCGGCAAAGCTCACCGACGACGCCGCTACCAGTTGCTTGGGCACACCTTGCAGCTTGAGCCCGTCGAACTGCGAACTGATGGTCCAGTCATCCACCTGCACCGGCAGGTTGATGTCCTCGCCTTCCAAGGCCCGCGCGCGGGTACGCTGGAACACCACCGAGGCGGCCTGCTCATTGGCGTAGTTGTAGTAATCCCGCACCTGGGTCAGCCGGTCTTCCAAGGCGCGCTGCGCCGGGCTGCGACCGCTGAAGAACAGGTACAGATAGGAATAGCGCGCGGTTTCCAGCCAGGCATTCAAGGCCGCCGCCGGCAACTCGATGGGCTCATTGCCCTTGGCCTTGGGGGTGAGCGCCAAGGCCTCCTGCATCCACAGCTCAGCCAGCGTGGACAGGCGCTGCTCGGACTGCAGGCCGTCATTGGTGGTGACCGTCTGCCGGCAAGCGGGCAGGTCCTTGCTGCAATCACTGTCAGTCAAGCCAATCACCGACAGCGACTCCTGCGACAAGGCACTGAGCTTGCCGGTGCTGAGGATGTCGCCACGTTTCTGCATTACGTAGTCGGTATTGCTCACCGACTTCATCTTCACCATCGCGCAACCGCTGGACAGCAGCAGCGCCATTACCGCGACTACCGGCAACAACCGGCGTATCCATGTCTGCGGGGGTTGGGTCATGGGTTGGTTCCTGGTGCGGGAATGCCGGGTACACCTGCGCGTATCCGGGAAGAGAAATCAGCCACATCGCCCGCTTCGCGCGCCCGCAGCGTTATACGCCCCGATTGTTGCAGAGTCGCCAGCGGCACGCCCGGGGTCAGCCCACCGACGTCGGCGGCGTACTCGGCCAGGTAACCGGAGGCCAGCAGGCGGTAGTCCAGCGGCAGCTTGGGCTGGATGCGGCGCATCAGCTCGAACACCACCGTGGTGCAGTTGCTGGTCAGCGTGTTGTAGAAGCGCGGCGCCTGTTCCAGCTGCTGCGCACGGTCCACGTACAAACGCAGCAGCTCGCGCATCTTGTCCGGGCTCAGCCCATGCAGGCGGTACAGATAGACATCCTCGCCGCGCACGTTGCTGCGCGTCAGCACGATGTCGCGCTCATCCGAGGCCACCAGCACCGCCTCGAACTTGCGGAAGAACCCGCCCAGCGCCGAGAACGACTCGCCCTGCTCCTTGCGGATCTCCAGCGAGAACACCAGTTGGCGACCATCGGCGAACCCAAACGACACCAGCGTATGAGCAATCGCCGGGCCCATCCAATAGGACAGGATCATGTCCACCGACTGCACCTGCGACAGATCGTACTCGCGCGCTTCCCAACGCACGTCGTAGTCGGTCTCGGTGCGCCAATGGAAGTTGCGCACGTTGTCGATCAGCAGGCGGTCGCCTTCTATACGCGCATGCAGCGGCTGCGCCACGTCATCGGCCCAGGCCCGGTCCTGCTGCGGGTCGATCGTCGCCCACCAGATCAGCATCACCGCGAACAAGGCACCGAACACCGCCAGCGAATGCCAACGCCGCAGCGGCCCAAAGCCCGCCCGGATCGCCCAGATGCTGGGCACACACCACACCAGGACCGCCACGACCTTGGCCACCACATTGCCGGGGAACTGGTACCACAGCGCGAACCCGCCCCAGATACCGATGCACAGACACAGCAACGCCAACAGCACCCGACCGACGCCACGCACAACACTGCCCAGACGCCGCTTCCCAACATTTGCCACTTCACTCTCCTGAAAGACCCAACAGCCCCGGAAGCGCACCGCGCCAGGCCGGAACCACCACGAAATGAATGGGTCGCCAGCGACCCGCGGCAAAGATAGCCTGCCGGGCGCGGAAAGCGGAGTGAAACGGTTAAAAAGCCGGTTGAAGCGCAAAGCCGTTCATTTATACGGGCCGGCCAAAGGAACAGTCGGATAGCCACAGTAGCCCGGCATTTAGGTAACCCGGGTAAGCACCGCGCACCCGGGGCCGTCCGCAAGCAACCTTAAACACCCAAAGACCCCAACCTCCCGGGTGCGCGGTGCTTACCCGGGCTACACAACGGCCTGAAGCAGCCAATAGACTTCAAGCAGTAAAGCCTGCCAATAGAACCGGCAGGTGCGACCGGATCTCAGTGAATATTCGGCCCTTCAATCCCGCTCTCCAGCCAAGCCTCAACCTGCGGCAACAACGCCACAACCGAAGCCGCCAACTGGTCGTACTGGCTTTGCTCGCTGCCGAAGCCCTTGAACGAAAATCCACGGAAGTCCTTGTGCTGTTCCGTATCAATCAAGCGCTTTCTAAGCAGTGGATCCGTCTCGAACACCCTCTTCGGCACTTCTCCCGAATCAGGGTCAACCCGAGTCTCCGGAACGCGGCTGAACTCCAGGATGAAGCTGCCGCCATACATCCAGTATTGAATCGACAGGAAGTCGCGGTGAACTTCATTGGCGCGAACGAAGTTGGCTACACCGCTACCACCGAACCCAAGCCGGCGGATCTCTGGCAGCAGGATCTTCTTGATTGAGATGGCCATCATTTGGCCGGGAGTGTTCACAAATGCGCATGCCCAAATAAAACAAGGCGCCATCAAACCTCAATACAGGAGCCTCCGCTAGCAAAAAACTGACTCTGACCCCTGTTTCCCAGTTTTCACCTCTGCCCCCTGTTTTCATCACGTTCTGGCGAGGTCTGGCCCTGCGATGACGCGCATTCGCGCGGTCATTTCGAATGCACAAAATGGCACATCCGGCGCTCTAGAACAGAAATCGTTTCAGCGCGCTCTAGGGCTGGAGGGTTTCGGTCGAACTTATTCTTGTGGCGCATGTAGGCTCGAGAGTAGAAGTTCCGCACGATGAAATTGACAAATGCGGAAGGCCCTAATGGCCCGGCCACCGGAATTCGGCACCCTTCATATTGCCCAAGCGTTAGGTGTGAAGAAGGATGAAGTCCTTCAACGTGGTCCGCCGGGGCGTAGTCGAATCGAATCGGAAAACGAACGAGCCGACGCGCAATGATATCTCCGTATAGCTCATCCTCTTCATACAAAGCAGGGGCCTCATCAATAGTCGGCAGGATCGGACTGGGAAAGTAAGCAAGCCTGTGGCGCATCAGGATAGAGGCACCGTCAAATCGGTACTGGAAGATGAGAAGCCCCCCATCAACCATTTTTACGTCATACGCCTCGTTAGAAAGCAGATCCTGATAAACATCGTCGTAACTAACGTCCCTCAAAGCCAAAGCGCTGCTCTGCGGTCGGCTAATCTGCGTCGCGCCGCCCCGGTCCGTTCTAACCGACGGAGGGAACTGCTTGACCGCCAGGCTTGCCAAAATAAGCCTGCTCAGGGAATCTTCGATCTGGGCTCGCACAGAGCCCGGAGTCATTGACGCTTACCCGTGGCTTTCAGTGCTTCCAACTCAATGATCAGTTGGTCAGGATCAATCTCTCCTCGCTGGACCGCCTGCAAAAGCTGCTCTCGTTGCTGCTTGAGGCCTCGCCTCCGGAGCTTGCCTCTTCCTTCAGCAACCTTGTGGATAATTCTCAACTGCTGTTTATCTTCCTCAGTGGGATAAAGGAAGTTCAGCTTGTACTCGTTTCTTTGAAGCTCGTTCCACTCTTCAATCAGCGCATCCATGTTCGGGCCGAGTCCGAGCACGCGTACCCACGCCTTGGAACGTGTGATAGCCGTAAAAAGGCGGTTGCGACCGAGAGCGGTTGCAGTTTGATCCCATCCCGAGGCACAGTCTTGTGCATTGATGATGTAAACCATTCCGGCTTCGTTCCCCTTCGCTCGAAACACGCCTGTGAATGTCACAGCACCTGTGCGACTAAAAACGTCGGCTGCGGTACTTACGCCCGCTAGCTCACTATTAATGCCACTGGAGAACAGAAGATTCCTGGAGGCGGCCACCTCCCGCTTCGTCGTGAGGGGATTCGGATTGATCACAACCACGTCTTCTGGACGCAGTTCCTGCTCGACAATGTCATTCTTGATGGCATCGACCAACCACGCAGTTTGATCCGCTGAGCTATCAAACTTGTGGAACTGGATCAGATCATCAATCGGAGAGTGGTTTTCCAGAAATTCCGGCGAAGTCGCCGCGGTACGAGCGAGCGTTACCCATTGCCCGGGCTCAAGCGCACCATCCTCGACCACGTACCCAACATCAGTCCAAAGGCTATCTTCGTCGAAGATTTGAACAAGTCCCTTTTTCCGATAAACCCCAAAGCCCAAGGCATGGGCGGTGGCAAGCAATGGCCGTGAGTTGCGATAGCACTTTTCAAGGATGATGTCCTGTCTGGGACCACCCTCTTCAACATTCAGTCGAACGAGTGGCCGTCCGTCAGCCCCGAGCCCGAAAAGCTCTTCAGCGGGAGGTACTGCTGAACCCGTCAGCGATTGCAACTCATCGTACGCATATACAAGCCGGTGTGGAGGCGGAAGGGAAACGAAGCAAAGCCGCAAGAACTCCACGGGAAGATCCTGTGCCTCGTCGATCAATACCATGTCGAACAACGCCACAGGATCTTTCACCGTAGCGAGCGCCTCGGCACAGACGCCCGAGAACTCCTTCTGCTCACCGAACTTCGATTTCGCCAACCCAAAATCGTAGTACGGAACTCCGTTCGCGCGGCAGAACTTGTGATACACGCCGTCACGTTCTTTGTCGCCAGGACCGCCCCAAGCATTGATGATTTCGATGCAATCCCAGTCGGGCTCTGCACCCGTCTGTTCAATTGTGAAACTATTAATCAGCCTTTTGAACTGCTCTTTCAGCGACCTGGTGTTAAACGTCACACCGATTCGCCAGGTCGGATTTTGTGCATGCAAGTACGCAACCTTCAGCGCCAAGACGATAGTCTTGCCGGAACCCGCCAAACCTCGAATGCGCTGAACACCTTCCACGGTCTCGATGACCGCCTGAGACTGATGCTGATCCAGGTTAGCAATTGAGTCTTCGACCCGCTTCAGCCTCGCGCCGCGAGAGTCCTGCTTTTTTGGATCTCTCTTCTGTTTTCCGGCTCGGATTGTGGTGACTACTTGGATCGCGCCTACGAGATTCTTGTAGACCTCAACCGTGTTGTTCCAATCAAAGGTGCACACTAGCTGCAGCAGGTTGTTCTGCGCCGCGACAAAATAAGGCGGTTCTGAATCCGGTACGTTTTGCTTGGCAGGACAGTAGGTGACTACTTGGATATCAAATTTCAGCGACCGCCCCGTTTTGAGCCCCGGGTACGGTTTGAGCCGCACCTCCAGCATTGACGCGATCTCGTCTTGACGAGCCCTATAGTCCCCAATCTCCATTCCCTCGACCAAATCGAAGGCTATGAGTCCGAGTTGCGGCGAAACCAAGAGTCCATCCAATTTCAGCGGGCCGGTGGGCGTTCCAATCACCGGGTAGCCAAGATACAGATATCCATCAATTGCGGGATCGCGCGCGAGATCCTCGGCGAGTGATCGCGATGAAATCGGCTTTTCCTGCGACGTACCCCAGATGACTTCGATCACGCACCACCCCTTATTCTTTGAAGTAAGCGTAACGCAGGGGGCAACCAGAAGTCTTTGGCGAAACGAACCCTCTGACTGAGATCTTTACGCGCACGAACCGAGGAGACTTGGTGCATCGCGCTCGGGATTTACCCCCCCCGAAGTGGGAAGAATGCAGAGCCAGCTGTTACCCTGCAGTTACGAAAAAACCGGCTTTCGCCGGTTTTGTCTGCAACACTCAAAATTTTATGGTGGGCGGTACAGGGATCGAACCTGTGACCCTTGCCGTGTGAAGGCAATGCTCTACCGCTGAGCTAACCGCCCGTGTTGCGAGCCGCTCATTATAGGGGGCTGAGCGAGCACGTCAACATCTTTCTTCACACGATTTCACATCGTCTGCGTCGGCTTGTCCGAGCTGGAAGTGCCGGCCAGCAGGGTCTCGATCTTGTTGCGGATGGCCTCGCCGTCGACGCCATCGGCCAGCTGCACGCCGATGCCGGCCTGGCGGTTGCCCTGCGCGCCCAGCGGGGTGACCCAGACCACCTTGCCCGCTACCGGCAGGCGCTCGCTGGAGTCTGGCAGGGTCAGCAGCAGGAACACCTCGTCGCCGAGGAAGTAACGCTTGGGCGTGGGCACGAAGACGCCACCGTTCTTCACGAACGGCATGTAGGCGCCGTACAGCGCTGCCTTGTCCTTTACCGCCAGCGAAAGGATGCCCTGGCGGGCGTTCGTCGCACTCATCGAATAGTCCCCTTGGATTGCACTTGGTTGGCCGCGCCCCATGCCAGCAGCAGCTCCACCACGGCCAGGTCGGCGCGGATTGTGGTGCGCAGCAGGTCGCGGGTGCGATTGGCGGCATCAAACCAGGCGGCCAGCTTGTTCAATCGGGCCGGATCGGTCAAGCCGTCGGCCGCTTTCTTCAGTGCCAGGTCGGCGGCGTGGCGCAGGCGCAGGTCGGCGTTGTCGTCGCCGGTCCAACGCTGGGCCAGCTCGACGCTGCCCAGTTTGCCGGCCAGCAGCTGATCCAGCTCGCTGGCGACCTGCCGGCGCAGGGCCATGCCCTCGCCTTGCAGCCACTGGTCGGCCAATGCCGGGTGGCCGCGGGTGGCGTCCAGCGCTTCACGCGCCACGCCTTCGGTATAGCCGCGCGACTGCAGCCAGGCCATAGCTTCCTCACGCGGCGGCATGCGGAACTCCAGGCGCTGGCAGCGGCTGCGGATGGTCTGCGGCAGGCGCGCCGGGTCAGCGCTGAGCAGCCAAAGGTAGCGGCCCGGCGACGGCTCTTCCAGCGTCTTCAGCAAGGCATTGCAGGCAGCGCGGTTGATGGCGTCAGCCGGATCGACGATGACCACCTGGGCCACACCGTAATGCGGGGTCAGTGCCAGCTTCTGCGAGATCTCGCGCACCTGCTCGATGACGATCTCGGTGCGCAGCTTGTCGCCGGTCTTGTTGGGGATGAAGCTGGTGAACTGCAAGTCCGGGTGGGTGCCGGCGGCGATCAACTGGGCGTTGCGCTGGCGTGCCGCAGCGTCCTCACCGTGGTTGAGCACATGCGCAGCCAGCCGCATCGCCACCGCGCGCTTGCCCATGCCGGCCGGGCCGCACAGCAACAGGCCGTGGCCGAGCCGGCCCACGTCCAGCGCAGCCACGGTCTGGTCATAGACGCGCTGCTGCCAAGGGGCCAGTGCTTCGCTCATCGGGACATCCTGTACATCATTCGGGTCATGCCGTTCATTGCGCTGCGGCCTCGCTGCGCTTGGCGCGTAGCCGCTTCAAGTACTCGGCCACGGCGCTGTTGTGATCGGTATAGGACGCGGAGAACACATGCGCGCCACTGCCATCGCCGACCGCGACGAAGTACAGCGCATCGCCCGGCGCCGGTTTGGCGGCGGCATGCAGTGCGTCGCGGCCAGGCATGGCGATCGGCGTCGGCGTGAGGCCGGCGCGGGTATAGGTGTTGTACGGCGTGTCGGTGGTCAGGTGCACCTTGCGGATATTGCCGTCGTAGGCGCTGCCGATGCCGTAGATCACGGTCGGGTCGGTTTGCAGGCGCATGCCCATCTTCAGGCGGCGCGCGAACACACCGGCAATCTGCGGGCGCTCGCTGGCCAGGCCGGTTTCCTTCTCGATGATGGAGGCCAGGATCAGCAGTTCGTAAGGCGACTTCAGCGGCAGGTCGTCGCTGCGCTCGGCCCAGGCGGCGGCCAGTTCTTTCTCCATCGCCGCGTGGGCGCGCTTGAGCACGTCCACGTCGCTGTCGCCGCGCTGGTAGATATAGGTTTCCGGCAGGAAGCGGCCTTCCGGGTGCTGGTCGGCAAAGCCGAGCTTGGCCATCAGCTCGGTGTCGGACAGGTCGGTGGTTTCGTGCTGCAGCGGCTGTGCGCGCGCCAGGGCCGCACGCAGCTGGCGGATGTTCCAGCCTTCGACGATGGTGACGCGGTATTGCAGCACCTTGCCCTGGCGCATGTTCAACAGCAGCTGGCGCGGTGTGAGTGTCGGGTCGAGGGCGTATTCGCCGATCTTCAGCTTGCCGGCGGCGTCGAGCTGGCGGGCCAGCAGCTGCCATTGCAGGTCGTCGCCTTCATCGACGCCGGCCGCGCGCAGCTTGCGCAGCACGCTGTTGAGCGAATCACCGGAGGCGATGCTGACGCTCTGCTCGGACGGGGTCAGCTGCGCATCGGCAAAGCTGCCCTGCCGCTGCCACAACCAGGCCGCACCTGCGCCTGCCAAGGCGACCAGCAGCAACAACACCGCCAGCACCAACAGACATCCGCGCTTGGCACCCGCCATGGTCACCCCGTCTTCAAATAGTGGATGCGCAGGATACCGCGCTGGCGGCAACGCCAGCCAAAACGGCGTTCATCATTGTGGATCGAGCGCACGCAACAGCCCGCGCGCCTTGGCCCGAGTTTCGTCCAGTTCCTTGTCGGCCACCGAATCCACCACGATGCCGGCGCCGGTGCGGAAGCTGGCAGTGCTGCCCTGCACTTCCGCGGTGCGGATCAGGATGTTCAGGTCCATGTCGCCATCGCGGTTCAGCCAGCCGAAGGCGCCGGTATAGGCACCGCGAGCGGTCTGTTCCAGCTCGGCGATGATCTCCATGCAGCGCACCTTGGGGCAGCCAGTGATGGTGCCGCCAGGGAACGTGGCTGCGATCACTTCACCCGGGGTGACTTCCGGGCGCAGGCGCGCGCGCACGTTGCTGACGATGTGGTGCACGTGGGCGTAGCTCTCCACGATCATCAGTTCATCGACCTCGACGCTGCCGGGTGCGGCGATGCGGCCCAGGTCATTGCGCTCCAGGTCGATCAGCATCACGTGCTCGGCGCGTTCCTTGGGATGGCCGACCAGTTCCTGGATGCGGGCGGCATCGTCGTCGCCCGCGAAGCGCGGGCGGGTGCCGGCGATAGGACGGGTCTGCACCACATCGCCACTGACCGAGACCAGCCGCTCCGGCGAGGAACTGACCACGGCGCGGCCAGCGGCCGTGAACAGGCCAGCGAAGGGTGCGGGGTTGGCGGTGCGCAGGCGCGCGTACAGCGCTTCGGGTGCGAGTAGCGCGTCGAACTGGGCCTGCCAGCGGCGCGACAGGTTTACCTGAAAGACGTCGCCGGCATGCAGGTAGTCGATGACCTTGTGTACGCCATCGGTGAAGCGTTCGCCGGCGTCTTCGTTGATGGCGCTGGGGCCGTTCCACTGCGGCAAGGGCGATAGCTGTGCGACCTCGGTTTGATCGTGCTGGAGCTGGCCGAGCAGATCTGCGGCGTCGTCTTCGGCGATGGCGATGCAGCGGCCGCTGTCGCGCTCGCGCAGTACTGCTGCCGGGCAACGCAATGCCAATGCGGTTGGCAGACCGTCACTGCGCTGTGGCAGCTGCAGGATGGGTTCGATCTGTTGCGCGAGTTCGTAATCGAGCAGCAATGCCCAGCCACCGCGGAACGGGATGTCCGCTTCCATTGGATTGCGGGCTTGGCGCAGGGCCTGCCAGTCGCGGTCGAGTGCGGAGAGGAAATCGCCTTCGACTGCGCTGCCGTCTTCCCGTTGCAGGCTGCCGTCGGGCTTGAGCAGGAGTTGGCTGCCGTTGGCGATCAGCAGCATGTCCCACTGGCCGAGCTTGCCGGCGGCGGTGGATTCAAGCAGAACCGGATAGCGATGCGGTGCGAGCCGATGCAGCGCCAGCAGGTCGGTGTCGGCGTGCAGGGGAAGGATGTGCATCGTGGGCCCGGAATGTCAGGGGGAGCAAACCCTTCTCCCGCCGGGAGAAGGTGCCCCGAAGGGGCGGATGAGGGTGCGGGTGGCTGACAGTAGTTGGCTGCCAAGAGCTGGAGACCAGCTGGCCGTTCACCATTGCTGCTTCGGCCTTACCCTCACCCCAACCCCTCTCCCGGGGGGAGAGGGGCTTGAAGCGGTTAAATCCGCTTGAACACCAGCGTGCCGTTGGTGCCGCCGAAGCCGAAGCCGTTCGACATCACCACGTCCACGTCGGCCTTGCGGGCCACGTTCGGTACGTAGTCCAGGTCGCAGCCTTCGCTCGGGTTTTCCAGGTTGATCGTCGGCGGGATGATGCCGGTGTTCAACGCCATCACCGAGAAGATCGCTTCCACGCCGCCCGCTGCACCCAACAGGTGGCCGGTCATCGACTTGGTCGAGCTGACCAGCATCTTGTAGGCGTGCTCGCCGAAGGCGGTCTTCATCGCCATGGTCTCGCCCAGGTCACCCAGCGGCGTGGAGGTGCCGTGTGCGTTGAGGTAGCCCACCTGCTCCGGAGTCACGCCTGCGTCCTTCATCGCCGCAACCATGCAGCGGGCGGCGCCTTCGCCGTTCTCGCTCGGTGCGGTCATGTGGTACGCGTCGGAGCTTGCGCCGAAGCCGGCCAGCTCGCAGTAGATCTTTGCGCCGCGTGCCTTGGCGTGCTCGTATTCTTCCAGGATCAGGATGCCGGCACCGTCGCCCAGCACGAAGCCGTCACGGCCCTGGTCCCACGGACGCGAGGCCTTGGTCGGGTCGTCGTTGCGGGTGGACATGGCCTTCATCGCGCAGAAGCCGCCCAATGCGGTCGGCGAGGAGCCACGCTCGGCGCCACCGGCAACCATCACGTCGGCGTCGCCGTACTGGATCATGCGCATCGCCGTACCGATGGAATGGTTGGACGTGGCGCAGGCCGACACTGCCGAGAACGACGGGCCCTTCAGCCCGGCAATGATGCTCAGCTGGCCCGGCAACATATTGATGATGGTCTTGGGCACGTAGAACGGCGAGATCTTCTTGCCTTCGTGGAACTCGATGGTCTGCTCTTCGATGCCGAGCAGGCCGCCGATGCCGGCACCGACGATGGCGCCAATGCGCTCAGCGTTGGCGTCGGTGATTTCCAGGCCGGAGTCGTGCAGCGCCATGAAGGCGGCACCCAGGCCGTAATGGATGAACGGGTCCATCTTCTTGGCATCCTTGCCACTGACCCGATACTTGCCGAACAGGGGGTTGTCGGCGGTGATGTCGAAATCCTTGACCTCACCTGCAATCTTGGTGGTGAAACGTTCCAGATAGTTATCTGCAACATTCGTCAGCGGGCCGATGCCCGAACGGCCGTTGATGATGCCTTCCCAGCTGCTGGCCAGATCATTGCCCAGCGGCGACACCATGCCCATGCCGGTAACAACTACGCGACGACTCATTGCGGATTCTCCTGGCCCCGCACGCGGGGAGATTCAAGCTTAAAAGCACGGGGCCGCATCAGCGGCCCCATGGGTTTGCAACGCGGCAGACAGGCTTGCCGACCGCGCCTTGTCAGACCTGAATCAGGCCTTGACGTGTGCCTTGACGTAGTCGATGGCAGCCTGGACGGTGCCGATCTTCTCAGCTTCTTCGTCCGGGATTTCGCACTCGAACTCTTCTTCCAGCGCCATCACCAGCTCGACGGTGTCCAGCGAGTCTGCGCCCAGGTCATCGACGAACGATGCGCTGGTGGTGACTTCTTCTTCCTTGACGCCAAGCTGCTCAACAACAATCTTCTTGACGCGTTCTTCGATGGTGCTCATTAGGATATCGCTCCAGATGGAGTAGTGGTTCAAAAGACGCCAGCCCCCAGGGCTGGCCGTGGGATAGTGTAGTGGAAACCGTCGCGGCGGTGTTTCTGAACAAAAAAGCCGCGACAATCAACCACTTGGGTGCATTCCCTGCACGCCACGCTTACGGCATGTACAAACCGCCGTTCACGTGAAGGGTTTCGCCGGTGATGTAACTGGCCGACGGACCGGCCAGGAACGCCACCGCCTTGGCGATGTCTGCGGGCTCGCCGAGGCGGCCCAGCGCGACCTGGCCGAGCATCGCCGACTTGGCGTCCTCGGGCAGATCCTTGGTCATGTCCGTGTCGATGAAGCCCGGTGCGACCACGTTGACGGTCACGCCGCGGCTGCCGATTTCCTTGGCCAGCGACTTGGAGAACGCAATGATGCCAGCCTTGGCGGCGGCATAGTTGGCCTGGCCGGCATTGCCGGTGACGCCGATGACCGAAGCGATGTTGATGATGCGGCCCTTGCGCGCCTTCATCATGCCGCGCATCACCGCCTTGGAGGTGCGGTAAACGCTGGTCAGGTTGGTGTCGAGGATGGCCTGCCAGTCCTCGTCCTTCATGCGCATCAGCAGATTGTCGCGGGTGATGCCGGCGTTGTTGACCAAGATGGTGATGGCGCCGAATTCCTTGCTCACCGCGTCGATCAGCGCATCCACCGCGCCCGGCTCGGTCACGTTCAGTGCGCGGCCGTGGCCGCCGACCGCGGCCAGACGCGTACCGATGGCGGCGGCGCCGTTGTCGGTGGTGGCGGTGCCGATGACGGTCGCTCCCAGCGCGGCCAATTCGTCGGCAATGGCAGCACCGATACCGCGGCTTGCGCCGGTGACCAGCGCGATTTCACCCTGCAATGGCTTGCTCATATCTGTTCCTTGTATGCATGGCACCGCGCACGCGCAGCGCCCATCATGACCATGCGCAGACTACGCCCGCGCGACGATCGCTTGCTCAGTTGGCCCACTCTTCCAGCGCACCGGCAAAGTCTGCCGGGGTGGCGAGCGAACGCCCTTCGATGTTCTTGTCGATGCGCTTGACCAGACCGGTCAGCACCTTGCCCGGGCCGCATTCGGCGACGCGGCTGACACCACGTGCGGCCAGCGCCTGCACGCAACCGGTCCACTGCACCGGCTGGTACAGCTGCTGCACCAGTGCCTGACGGATGGCGTCCACGCCGTCATGCACCTGTGCGTCAACGTTCTGCACCACCGGCAAGGCCGGCTGCTGCCATGCCAGGCCATTCATCACGGCTTCCAGACGATTGGCGGCTTCGCGCATCAGCGGCGTGTGCGACGGCACGCTGACGGCCAGCTTCACCGCCTTGCGCACGCCCTTCTCGGCCAACAGCGCCAAGGCGCGGTCGACTGCGGCAGCGTCGCCGCCGATCACGATCTGGCCGGGCGAATTGAAATTGGCCGGCACCACCACCTGGCTGCCAGCAGCCTCGGCGCAGACGTCCAGCACCAGCGCATCTTCGGCGCCGAGTACGGCGGCCATCGCGCCAACACCGGTCGGGGCGGCGTCCTGCATCAACTGTCCGCGCAGACGCACCAAGTGTGCGCCGTCGTGCAGCGTAAGAGCACCAGCAGCGACCAGCGCGGTGTATTCGCCAAGGCTGTGACCAGCAAGAACCGCCGGCTGTGCGCCGCCCTGTGCATTCCACAGGCGCCATACCGCGATGCTGGCGGCCAGCAGCGCCGGCTGGGTGAATTCGGTGCGATTGAGCTGCTCTTCCGGGCCGCCCTGCGACAGCGCCCACAGATCGACGCCCGCGCCTTCGGAGGCCTCGGCAAAGGTGTCACGGATCTGCGGATGCAGTTCAGCCAGTTCGGCCAACATCCCAATGGATTGCGAGCCCTGGCCGGGGAATACGAAAGCGAGTCGGGAGTCTGTCACGCGGTCTTCTGCTGCTTCAATCGAAGGCCGGAATAATAAGCGCGAAAGCGCCCGCCCGTCTGTACTGGCGCGTATGCAGGCATTGTCTTGTAGGAGCGGCGTAAGCCGCGAAGCTGATGAATCAACAGCGCGAAGCACCCCTCCCCAACCCTCCCCTTGCCTGCGGCAAAGGGAGGGGGCGATGCACACTGCTCGCGCAGATGCAGGGATGCCTGTAGTGGGGGGGGGGGGGGGGGGGGGGGGGGGGGGGGGGGGGGCGGGCGGGGCGGCCCGGGGGGGGGGGCGCGGGGGCGGGGGAACGGGGACCAGCGGCCCGCGGGGGCAGGGGG
>NZ_JBRREH010000070.1:0-26234 GCF_056760175.1 Stenotrophomonas sp. STEN021
CCTACCGCCGCCGTAATCGTTGGCCCCGGGGGGGCGGTTGCGGGGGGGGGCCGGGGGGGGGGGGGGCGCGCGCCGCCCCCGTGGGGGGCGCGCCGTGGCCCCCGGGGGGCGGGGCACGGGCGGGGGTGTCGTCCTGGCTCATGGTCAGTTCCTCCGCGCAACGCCGTCCGTGCGCTCAATCCGCACCACGTCGCCCTTGTCTCCGCCCAGGCGAAGTTCGGCCGCGCCGAACAGCCGATCCACGATGTAATACGGCGAGCGGAAACGGTAGTTGACCAGTTGCCCGTCGCCTTCCGGCCCGATCACGAACAGCGGCGGCAGCTCGCCTTGCGCGATGCCGACGGGGAACTGGATATAGACCTTCGCACCGTCGTCGAAGGCGCGCAGCGGCTTCCACGACGGATTACTGCCGCTGACCGCGTAGCGGAAGCGCAGGTTCTCCAAGGACAAGCCGGAATCCACCGGCGCGGCTGCGCTGGCCGCCTGCGCCCGGCGCTGCAAGGCCAGCATCCGGTCGCGCGGATACTCCCAGGACGCCGACGCCATCCACGTCTTTTCCGTCGAAGCCAACTCCAGCAGGTACGTCCTGCGGTTGGTGGTGATGACGAGATTTGTCTTGAGGCCCGAGCGGATCGGCTTGACCAGCACATTGACGCGCAGGTCGGCACCGCTGCCGCTGGACGTATCGCCCACGATCCAGCGCACAGTATCACCAGCGGCCACCGTCACCAGCTCCTCGCCCGGCTGGAGCGAAATCACGGTCACGCGGCCCACGGCTGCATAGACTTGGTAGAGCGCGCCATCGGTGAACGGCCACACCTGAATCGCGTTGACGTATCCCTCGCGCGTGGGTGCGACGCGCGCCTCGGCATTGGCCCGTGAGACGCGCACCTTCTCGTCGGCTGGCTCCGGCGTGGGCTTGGCGTCCTCGGCTTCGGGCAATGGCTTCAACTGCGCCGGCATCGGCAGAACCTCGGGCACGGCCACCACCTCCACCGGCGCGGATGGCTCGGGTAGCGGCTGGGCCTGCACCGGCTCATCGAGCGAGATGGTCGGCGGTGGCTTGCCCTGCGTAGCGCAGCCCGCCAGGGCAAGCAGGATCACCGGCAAGGCGGATTTACGGAGAAGATCATTCATGGCTTGGCTCCTTCGGAAGAATCCAGTTCGCGGCTCCACGACAGGCCGTTGACGTAGATGCCCAGGGGGTTCTTGCGCAAGCGTTCTTCGGTGCGCGGCGGCTGGAGCACGATGGACACCACGGCCGTCCACCGCTCCAAGCCCGCCGCGGCGCCGTTGACGTAGCGGCGTTCCGTCCAGCGCACGTTGAAAGACGTGTCGCTGGCGCGCACGACGCTGGTGATCTGCACCGTTACCGACTCCTTGCCGATACGCGCGAACGGGTCGTTGACCCGTGCGTAGTCGTTGAGCACGGCCGCGCCCTTGTCGGTTGTGTAGTCGTAGGCGTCGAGCCAGTTCTGGCGGACGACGATGGGGTCGATGGACAGCGAGCGCACCAGCGTCACGAAGCGCGCGATGTGGTGCGCGGTCTGCGCATCGTTGGGCCGGTATGGCGTGGCGGCTTCGCCCACGGCGCGTACCTGGCCCGCGTTGTCCACCTCCACGACGTAGGGCGTCACGATGGATTGCGCCGAGCGCCACACCAGGCCGCCGGCCATCAGCAGCGCAAGCGTTAGGCAGCCGAAGGCCATCAGGCGCCAGTTCTTCGCCTGCACGCGCGGCAAGCCGATGCGCTCGTCCCACACCTGGCCGGCAGCTTGGTACGGCGTGGCAGGCTGCGGCGTGTCGGCATAGCGCACCTGCGGTTTCTTGAATCGCATGGTCAGTTCTCCTTATGAATCGGAATCGCGCAGGCTCGGCCCCTGGCCGGAGCCGCCGCCATCGCCACCGCGTAGCGTGTGGGCGGTGGTGGTCGCGGCATGGGTGAGTTGCTGGCGGCGGTGCAGGCGTTTGGCCCAAGCGGGCTGTTCCTGCTTCTGGGCGGTAGCCGCGCCGGCTGTGGCCTCGCCTGCGCCACCCTGACCGGATGCCGCGCCGCCATCGGCAGCAGCGCCATTCCAGCCAGCGCGGAAGGGAGCGGCCATGCGTTGCCCGGCAGCGGAGGCGCGGGATGCCGCGCCTCGTTCGGCTGCCTGCGCGCCGGTCTTGGCGACGTTGCCCAGGCCCGCCATTGCGCCTTTCGCACCACCGCCTGCGGCGGCGGAGCCGGCCTGGAACGCCGATTTCGCACTGCCAGCCGCCGACGTGGCCGCACGCGCACCAGCGCCGGCCAGCTTGGCGGCAGCCGGTGCCATACGTGCGCCAGCGGCTACGGCACCGCCTACACCCGTCGCGGCAGCACCGACAGCTACCGCCGTCCCGGCCGCACCGATGGCAGCGCCTGCCATCGCGCCCGCGCCGAGCTGCGGCGCACCGGACACTAGGCCCGTGGCGATACCAGGGCCGAAGATCCCCAGCGCCAGCAAAGTGAGCGAGGCCAGCATGATGACCAGTGCGTGGTCGAGCGACGGCTCATCGGGGTGGACTTGGAACTGAGTGAACAGGCCCGAGCCGATACCGACGATCACGGCCAGCACCAACACCTTGACGCCGGAGGCCACCACGTTGCCCAAGACCTTTTCGGCCAGGAACGAGGTCTTGTTCCAAAGCGCGAACGGCACCAGCACGAAGCCCGCGAGGGTTGTCAGCTTGAACTCGATGAGCGTGATGAAAAGCTGGATCGCCAGCACGAAGAAGCACAGCACCACGACCAGCCAGGCGAGGAACAGCACCAAGATGGCATCGAGGTTCAAGAACACCTCGGGAAATCCCATCATGTCGTCGAGCTGGAGGAAGATCGGCCCGCCCGCGTCAAGGCCGGTTTTCGCCAACCGGCCAGGCTGCAAGAAGTTCTCCATCGTGATGGCAGAGCCGGTGGCGGTGATGCCCAATCCCGCGAACGAGCGGAAGACGATGCTCGCCAGCCAGTTGAAGTTGTTGATGATGTAGGCGAAGGCGCCGACGTACAGCACTTTGCGCAGCAGCTTGGCGATCACGTCCTCGCCTTGGCCGGTGGCGTGGCTCATGGCCCAATACAGTCCAGCGATCGTCATGTCGATGACGATCAGCGTAGCCGTGAGGAACGCCACTTCGCCCCGCAGCAGCCCGAAACCCGAGTCGATATAGGCGGCGAAGGTGTTGAGGAACTGGTCGATGATGGTCACGTCATTCATGGCGTGTCCTCCGGTTCGGGTGGCATTGCGGGAGCCACGCCATCGGCCGGCTCCTCGAAGCTCGGCGGGATCGGCGGCAGGTCGGCCAAGGTCTGGTATTCATCCGGCTCAGCCTGGCCGGAGAAGAAGCGCCGCCGGAAGGCTTCGGCAGCGGCGCGGCAAGCGTCCTCGCCCGTGGCCTGCCGGTCGGCCGCGCATTGCGCGCGCAATGCCTTGAGCCGCACGGGATCAGCGGCCAAGGCATCGGCAAGGTGGTCGGCCGGCTGCTCGCCGCAAGCGGCCACCAGCGCGACACACAGGACAAGGACGCATCGCATGGCGGCCTCCTGTCAATTGCCGTAGAAATCCACGCGCTGCGGCGTGTACGGCGTGCCATCGCCGATGAAACGCCGCCGCACTTCGCGCGCTCGCTCGGTGGCGGCCGCCTGCCGCGCCAGTTCCAGCGAGGCCGCACGATCCTGCGTGATCTGGAGCCGTTGCGACTGGATCGACTGCTTGGCCTGCAAGGCCAGCAACTGGTTCATGGCCTGCATGGCTTGGAGCGCGCCTTCGGCCGACTGGCTCTTGCCCACGAGGTCAGCCAGCACGCTTTCGTCTTCGCCCAGGTTCTGCGACACCTGTGCCTGCATCTGCATCGTGGTCTGCAAGCCGTTGAGCGTGTTCCGCCAACGCTCCTGCGCATCGCGGTACATCTGGTCGCCGCTGACGGTGGCGGCGTACTGCTCGGGATACAGGCGCGCAAACTCCCGATCCAGATTCGTCACGTCGTAGGCCAGGCCGCGGGCCTGCGCGATCAGCCGCTCGGTCGTCGCCAGATTGGCGCGCAACTGGTTCACTACGCTGGACGGCAGGCTGGCGAGGTTGCGCGCCTGGTTCATCAGCATCTGCGCTTCGTTCTGAAGCTGCTGGATCTGGTTGTTGATCTGCTCCAGCGTGCGGATCGCGGTCAGCGTGTTCTGCACGAGGTTGGTGGGATCGACCACGACCCATTGCGCATGGGCGGTGGCGGTGCAAAGCATGGCCGCGATGGCGGCGGCGATAAGACGCTTCTTCATGGCAGATTCTCCAGGGGTTGGTCAGCGAGGGAACCCGGCGCGAGGCCGGGGAACGAGGGCAGCAGGTCGGCCGCCCAATCGAGGCCGCGATGGCGCAGCCAGGCGCCCGCGAAGCCGGGCACGCCGGCGTCCAGCAGCACGCGGTCTATGTCGCGCTGGTCTTGCGGCGTGGAAGCGCCCACAAACGCCAGCGCCGCCGGCCCCAGGTCGAGGTCGAACAGGCGGTTGCCGAGGCGGGATTGGTAGTAGTAGTCGCGCTTGGGCTGCGCGGTTGCGACGATTTCGATCTGTCGCCTGTTGAGGCCGAAGCCCTCGTAGATCGTGCGAATCTGCGGTTCGGTCGCCTGCGGGTTCGGCAGGAAGATGCGACTGGCGCAGCTTTCGATGATCGCGGGCGCGATGCTCGAATCCTTGATGTCGGCAAGGCTCTGCGTGGCGAAGATGACGCTGACGTTCTTCTTGCGCAGCGTCTTGAGCCACTGGCGGATACGCGCGGCAAACACCGGGTCATCGAGGAACAACCACGCTTCATCGAGGATCAGCAGCGTGGGCGCACCGTCGAAGCGTTCATCGAAGCGCGCAAAGAGGTAATGCAGCACGGCCATGACGGCGGCCTTGCTGTGCATCAGCTCCTCCATCTCGAAGCACTGCACGTCGGCCATGCCGAGGCGGTCATGGTCGGCGTCCAGCAGCTTGCCGTGGGCACCGCCTAGCACATAAGGCGACAGCGCCTGGCGCAGCGTGTTCGATTGCAACAGCACGGAGACCCCCGTCATCGTGCGCTGCTCCACCGGCGCACCGGCGAGACTTCCCAGCGCCGACCAGATAGCTGTCTTCTCGTCGGGGCCGACCGCCACGCCTTCGTGCACCAAGCGGCCTTCGATCCATTCGGCGGCCCACGTGCGATAGCCCTCACGGTCGATACGCGCGAGTGGTTGGAAAGCGATTTCGCCATCCGTGCCCAGGTCGTAGTGTTCGCCGCCCAGGCCGAGGATCGCAGCCCGCATGGAGCGGCCCATGTCGAAGGCGACGATGCGCGAGCCGCGATAGCGGCGAAATTGCATCCCCAGCGTGGCGAGCAAGACCGACTTGCCCATGCCAGTCGGCCCCGCGACCAGCGTGTGGCCCACATCGCCGATGTGCGTCACGAGGCGAAACGGCGTGGCGCCATCGGTGCGTGTGACGATCAGCGGCGGGCCGTCGAGGTGGTCGTTCTTCTCTGGCCCGGCCCACACCGCCGACACCGGCATCATGTGCGCCAGGTTCAGCGTCGAAACGATGGGCTGGCGCACGTTCGCGTGGGCGTTGCCGGGGATCGAAGACAGCCAGGCATCCACGGCATTGAGCGTTTCAGGGATGGTGACGAAGCCCCGACCCTGGATGACGCGCTCCACCATGCGCAGCTTCTCGTCTGCGACGGCAGCGTCCTCGTCCATGACGGTGACGGTCGCCGTCAGATAGCCGAAGGCGACTTGATCGCTGCCTAGCTCCTGCAAGGCAGCGTCGGCATCGGCGGCCTTGTTGTTGGCGTCGGTATCGACCAGCGGGCTTTCCTGCTGGAAGATCGTTTCGCGCAGCAGCGCGATGACGTTCTTGCGCTTGGCGAACCATTGGCGGCGCAGGCGTCCCAACTCCCGTTCCGCCTCGGATTTGTCGAGGCAGAGAAAGCGCGTGCTCCAGCGGTACGCAAAACCGAGGCGGTTGAGGTCGTCCAGAATCCCTGGCCAGGTCGAGGTCGGGAAGCCGCGCACCGACACCACGCGCAGGTGCTGGTCGCCCAGCATGGGCGCCAGGCCGCCGACCAGCGCGGAATCGGTCAGCAGCGCGTCGATGTGGAACGGCACTTCGGGCACGCCCACGCGATAGCGCCGCGTCGAGATGGTCGCGTGCAGGTAGGTCAGCGTCTGCGCGTCATCGAGCCAGTCAATTTCCGGCATCACGCCGTCGAGCAGGTCAAAGACGCGATCCGTTTCCGCGACGAAGGCTTGCAGCCGCTCGCGCCAGTCCACACCATTCGTCGGCGTGTTCTCGTAGAGCATCCTGGCTGCGCGGGCGCGGGATTCTTCCGGCGGCAGGTAAAGCAGCGTTAGGTGATAGCCGCTCTCGAAGTGATGGCCCGATTCCTCGAAGGCGGCCCGGCGTTCTTCCTCCACCAGCCACGAAAGCGGTTCGGGAAACTCCGAGCGCGGATAGTCGGCAGCGGCCCGGCGGTCGGCTTCGATGAACAGCGCCCAGCCCGATCCCATGCGGCGCAGGGCGTTGTTCAAGCGCGCCGACGTGGCGATCAGTTCGCCTTGCGTCGCACTGTCGAGGTCGGGCCCACGAAACCGGGCTGTGCGCTGGAAACTGCCGTCCTTGTTCAAGACGACGCCCGGTGCGACCAGTCCGGCCCAGGGCAGCCAGTCAGCAAGCAAGGCCGGGCGCTGGCGGTATTCGGCGAGGTTCAGCATCGCGGCGTCCTCCCCTCACACGTCCAGCAGCGGGCGGTGCTTGATGTGCCGCGCAAAGACCTGCATGAACTGCGGATCGACGCGCGCACCCCACACCGCCAGCGAATGGCCGACGATCCAGAGCACCACGCCGGGAATCCACAGTTGCAGGCCCAGGCCGACCGCGGCAGCCAGCGTGCCGTTGGCGATCGCCACGGTGCGCGGCGCACCGCCCAGCAGAATCGGCTCGGTCAGCGAGCGATGCAGCGGCACCTCGAAGCCTTCCGTGAAGGCGTCCGGGGCGCTCATACGACGGCCCCGCCGGAGAAGCTGAAGAACGACAGGAAGAAGCTGGAAGCCGCGAAAGCGATGGACAGGCCGAAGACGATCTGGATCAGCTTGCGGAATCCGCCAGACGTGTCGCCGAACGCGAGCGCGAGGCCCGTGGCGATGATGATGATGACGGCGACGATGCGAGCTACCGGCCCCTGGATGGATTCGAGGATGGATTGCAGCGGGCCTTCCCACGGCATCGAGGAGCCGGCGGCCTGTGCTGTTCCAGCCAGGAACAGCAGCAGCGCGGCCAGCAGCAGTCCTTGCCCCGCAGGGCGGCCCAGGCAGCGCAGCCGTGCAGAGTTAGACAAGTGAGAAGGCGGATTTACGGAAACACGGAAAGCAGGAATGGTCATCTGCGTCATGGCAGTTCTCCAAGTGAGTGAGGGGATCGGGAAGTCGCCGCAGCGGGTGCGGCATCGGGACGTGGCGGCAGCTCGGGAAACGGCGTTTCCAGCGCGTCCGCCAGTTGGTAGCCCACGCCGTCGAAGCCGACGACGCGGGCGATGCTCTCGATGCGGCGCTTGCGCCCGCGTCCGGCTATGTGGATCACCACGTTGACCGCCTCGGCAATCAGCGCACGGGGCGGATTCACCGCCACTTCGAGAATCAGTTGCTCCAGGCGCAGCAGCGCGCCGAGCGCGGAGCCGGCATGGATCGTGGCGATGCCGCCCGGATGGCCTGTGCCCCACACCTTGATGAGATCCAGTGCCTCGGCGCCGCGCACTTCGCCAACGACGACGCGATCAGGCCGCAGGCGCATGGACGAGCGAACCAGCTCGGTCATCGATACCACGCCTGCGCGGGTGCGCAGCGGAACGTGGTCACGGGCCGCGCATTGCAGCTCCACCGTGTCTTCAAGCACCAGCACGCGGTCGCCCGTGGCGGCGATCTCGGCCAGCAGCGCATTGGCGAGCGTGGTCTTGCCGCTGCTGGTGGCGCCGGCGATCAGGACGTTCTGCCGCTCGCGCACGGCGCGAACGAGAAAGCCCGCCTGGGCGGCGGTCATCATCTGGTCGATGACGTACCGCTCCAGCGGGATCACGCCGATGGCGCGCTTCCGCAGCGCGAAGGCCGGCCCTGGCGCGGCGGGCGGCAAGATGCCCTCGAAGCGTTCGCCGGTTTCGGGCAGTTCGGCGGATAGCAGCGGCTGGCCGCGATGGACTTCCGCGCCCACATGGGCCGCGACGAGGCGGATGATCCGCTCGCCATCGGCCTCGGGCATCTCCACACCGATCGGCGCACGACCCGACGACAGGCGATCCACCCAAAGGGTGCGATCGGGGTTGAGCATGATTTCCACCACGTCCGGGTCTTCCAGCGCGGCGGCGATCAGCGGCCCCATCGCCGTGCGCAGCATCTGGATGCGCCGGTCGAGCGACGTGGCGCTCATGGACTGCGGAGCGGCGCTCATGAAGCACGCTCCTGCGCTTGCGCGGCTGCCGCCGCGTCCTCCATCCGCATCGGATCGGGATGCAGTTCCTCCACCACGTCACGAACCAGGCTGCGGCCCCGCAGCAGGTGGCGGCCAAGCTGCTCGGTGAACTGCTCGAAGCGCACTTTGCCCTGCGCGCGTGCCGCGTCTTGATGCGCCTCGGGAACCGGCGTGCTCACGGTCAGGTAGTAGCGAATGAACAGCGCCAGCGTTTCGATGGCGATGTTCTGGTCGCGCTCCATGCGCTCGGCCTGGCGCGAGAGGCGATCAAGCCGTTTGGAAATGGCCGCTTCGCGCTGGTCGCCGGCATCGGGCGACAGCCACGATGCGAGCGCCGCCGCGACGATGGACGACTTGGACACGCCCTTCTTGGCAGCCAGTTCATCGAGCCGCTTGGCGTGCTCAGGCTGGATGAACAGATTGAGGCGGTAGTGGCTCATAGCTCGATTCCGTCGTTGGGGTCGAGGGAAGCCAGCCGCGCCGTGCGCTGCATGGATGGGTCAAGCTGGCGAGGAAGGGGAAGCGGCAGGTCGTCGTCGTCATCGAGCAGCGCGAGGTCGGCCGCAGGCGCGGCCAGCTCAGGGGCGTAGGCGACGGTTTCGGAGAGTTCGGGCTGACGGCGCGGGCCGCCGTCGTCGGCAGAGGCAGCGAAGCCCTCGGCGGTATCGGACGCCGGCGCAACGGGCACGGCGGGAATCGCCAGGCCGCTCCAGTCGTCCAGACGCAACGGCGGCACGTCCGCGTACTGCCCGTCCGCGAGCGCGGGAGGCAGCAGCACACGGCGCTTGAAATTGCTGTCCGCGTAGTAGCGCAGCTTCTTGGCCTTGATCGGCGCGACGCTGGACACCATCACCACCGCCTCGTCAGGCGGAAGCTGCATCACCTCGCCCGGCGTCAGCAGCGGGCGCGCTGTTTCTTGGCGCGACACCATCAGATGCCCGAGCCACGGCGCGAGTCGGTGGCCCGCGTAGTTGCGCTGGGCGCGCAGCTCGGTGGCCGTGCCCAGCGTCTCGGAGATCCGTTTGGCGGTGCGCTCGTCGTTCGTGGCGAACGTCACGCGCACATGGCAGTTGTCGAGGATGGAGTGGTTTTGCCCATACGCCTTGTCAATCTGGTTGAGCGACTGCGCGATGAGGAAGCTGCGGATGCCGTAGCCGGCCATGAAGGCCAGCGCCGTCTCAAAGAAGTCCAGGCGTCCCAGCGCCGGGAACTCATCAAGCATCAGCAGCAGCTTGTGGCGACGCTCGATGCCGTCGGAGCCATCGAGCGATTCGGTGAGGCGCCGACCGATCTGGTTGAGGATCAGGCGAATGAGCGGCTTCGTCCGAGAAATGTCCGAAGGCGGCACCACCAGATACAGCGACACCGGATGCTCGGCAGCGATCAGGTCAGCGATGCGCCAGTCGCAGCGCGACGTGACTGCGGCCACGGTCGGATCACGGTACAGGCCGAGAAACGACATGGCGGTGCTCAACACGCCGGAACGCTCGTTGTCCGACTTGTTGAGTACTTCGCGCGCCGCCGAAGCGACGACAGGATGCGGCCCATTGCCCAGATGGGGCGTGGTCATCATCCGATGCAAAGTCAGCTCGAACGGGCTGGCCGGGTCGGACAGGAAGTTGGCGACGCCGCGCAGCGTCTTGTCTTCGCCCGCATAGAGCACATGCAGGATGGCCCCGACCAGCAGCGCGTGACTGGTTTTCTCCCAATGGTTGCGCTTCTCCAGCGCGCCTTCGGGGTCAACGAGAATGTCCGCGATGTTCTGCACGTCGCGAACTTCATGCGCGCCGCGTCGAACCTCCAGCAGCGGGTTGTAGGCCGCCGACTGCACATCGGTCGGGTTGAACAGCAGGCAGTGCGAGAAGCGCGAGCGCCAGCCGGCGGTGATCTGCCAGTTCTCGCCCTTGATGTCGTGGATGACGGCGGAGGCCGGCCATGACAGCAGCGTCGGCACCACGAGGCCAACGCCCTTGCCCGAGCGCGTGGGTGCGAAGGTCAGGACGTGTTCCGGGCCTTCATGACGCAGGTATTGGCGATCATGCTGGCCCAGGAACACGCCGGCAGGCTGTGTGAGGCCAGCCTTGCGAATGTCCTGTGCGTTCGCCCAGCGCGCAGAGCCGTAGGTTGTGACCATGCGTGCTTGACGCGAGCGCCAGACCGACATGGCGATGGCGACGCCCACGGCGGCCATGCCGCTGGCGCCGGCAATCGCGCCGCCGGTGTCGAAGACCTCCGGTGCATAGGCGCCGAAGAAGAACCACCACTCAAACAGTTTCCACGGGTGGTAGATCGACGTGCCAAGAAAGTCGAACCAGGGCGAGCCAAGGCGTACTTGATAGCCAAGGGCCGCTGCCGTCCATTGTGTGGCGGCCCACACTCCGGCGATCACGATGCCGAGCACCACGGCGATCTGACCAAACAGCACGTTCGTCCCTTGCATGACCTGGCCTCCGATTTCTCCTGCGCTGATTCCTCATGGAGATCGCGGCACAGGGGCGTGCCGCAGGCGTCAGGTTCGGTGTCAAGTCAGTGCTGGTCAAAGACCGTGTTGAGCAGAAAAGTCAAGAAAAAAGAAAGAATGAGTGCAGTGGCGAGTCAAAGAAAAGCGCCGCAAGCGAAGACGCATTGCGGCGTGTCGAACAGGAGAATGAAGATGATGCGTCGAACCGACAACGATCAGAACTTGGGCGGTTCCTTCGGAGGCGTGTATGGCGTTTCGCCGTCGCCATAGAACCGCTTGCGCGTAGCTTCGGCCACCCGGTTGCACAGCACGCCACCCAACTTTGGGCGGTCAGTCTTGCAGTGCTGGCGCAGTTCCTTGAGCCGTTCAGGATTGGCCGCAAGCTCTTCCACTGTTGGAATATTCGCTTCGGAAGCGTTGATCTTCTGAGGCGCTTCGGACTGGCCGCAGGCAGTCATCGCGGTCACCAGCAAAAGCGGGATGATCCTTTTCATGGCGCAAGCGCTCCCGGGGAATCAGGTCGATGCTTGGGAGACTCTGGCGACTGGATGGCCTTCACTCGCTCGATGAAGCGCGAGATCTCATCGGATGGATCGCCCTCAAGGCGCAGCAAGTAGGTCGTCAGCGGCGGCACACGCGATGCAAGCGGCCGTGCCACAACGCCCGCTTCGCGACTGGTGGAAATGTGCGCCTCGCCCGTCAGACCCAACGCGAAGCCTGCGGATACCAGCGCCATCATCAGATCGCAGGAGGCCACACGCTCGGCTATCAACGGCTCCATGCCTGTCCGACGCAGCACACGTTCGACGTGCTTGGCATGACCCTCGCACACCTGTGGATCGCATAGCACTAGCGGGTAACGCAACAGCGCATCCAAAGGGATGCGCTTGTGGACCAACAGAGGGTGCCGCGCAGGCACCGCCACCATAAGCGTATCGCTCCAGGCCGGCATGGCGACAACTCTGTCGCCCACTTCGTCGGACTGCGCGAAACCCACGTCATAGAGGTCATCATGCAGTCCCTTGATCTGCTGCGATAGAGGCACCTCGAAGAACCGAAGCTCAACCTCTGGCTCTTCTTGGCGGCACAGCGCCAAGAGCCCCGGCAAACGCGACGGGGTGATGCCATCGGAAAGAGCCACGCGCAACTGCCCGTGGAAGCCGTTCGCAGCTGCTTGCACGCTATCGCGAGCCTGCTGCAATGCTGCGAAGACGCGCGGCACATGATCCATAAATAACTTTCCGGCACGAGTAAGTCGTGTGCTGCGAGTGGTGCGGGCAAGCAGAATCACGCCCAGTTCTTCTTCAAGCTCCTTGATGGCGCGCGACAGCGGCGATTGCTCAATATGCAGCCGCTCAGCCGCACGGGCGAAGTGCAATTCTTCGGCTACGGCAAGGAAATAGCGAAGGTGTCGTAGTTCCATTGTCATGGTCTCGCCATACCCGGGAGTTAATCTCTACCCCGAATTCTCGGGCTCGGCTGAAGCATGCGGAGTGCTGGATTCGCCACTTGTGTTTCCTGCGACAAACAATGACCAGGCCGCCATAAAAAAGGCCGCGATAACCGGTCCAGCGACGAGACCGGTCAATCCAAAAAGCGAGATTCCACCGAGAGTGGATAGCAGGACGATATAATCCGGCATGCGAGCTTCCTTACCAACGAGGATCGGTCGCAGGATGTTGTCGATTAATCCGATTACACCGGCGCCGAACGCGGCCATAAGAGCCGCTTTTGCCACTTCACCCGTTGCTAGAAGATAAAGTGCCACCGGCCCCCAGACCAACCACGCCCCCAGCACGGGGATTAGTGACAGCACTGCCATTACGACACCCCACAAAACTGCTCCTTGGATTCCGAGCAACCAGAACAGCACGCCTCCAAGCGCACCCTGGATGCCCGCGACCATCAGGCTTCCCTTAATCGTCGCTTTCACCATGTTCTCGAACCGAAGCCCCAACTCACCCAAGTAGCTGCGCTCGATTGGTAATGCGTCACGTAAATTCTCGACCACCTTCGTTCCATCACGGAAAGCAAAGAAAAGAAGGTAGAGCATCAACGTGAAGCTCACTGCAAGCCGCAGCGTATCTTGACCAACTGCGACGGCGTGCGAGGCGATGAATTGCAGCGCTTGTTCGAGGATCTGTACTGTGTTGCCGCGGATGCCATCCAACTGGTTGAGGCCCATCCGTTCCAGCCACGCCCGCAACCAAGGAGGAGCCGTCTTTACGGCCTGATGTATACGGGCTTCGATGCCGCTGCCGCCATCAGCCAGTAGGTGATCGTAGAGTTGCACTACTTCCTGCGCAGCAGATATAGCGACCAGTGCAAGCGGAACCACTACGAGCAGCACGCACGCTACTATGGTCAAAAGAGATGCCAGTGCCGGGGATCGAGGCATCGATGACAAGATGCGCTCGTAGAGCGGCCAGAACAGCACTGCTAGCGCCGTCGCCCAAAAGATTGCTGCGTAGAACGGCCATAGCAGTAGGCCGAAGAGCAGCGTAATTACGATCAGCGCGAGAATGAACGACCGATCCTTTAGGTTCACTAATTGCATATCGACCTGATGTCCATTGCGTATTTTTTCATTAACACATTTCATCCATACATCTGGCTCGACCTCCTTTCCCTCGGATCGGGAGGGATTGAAACCAGCTTGCCAGCGACCTCATCCAACTGGAGAAGGAGAATTGCGAGCACTTCCACCACGACGACCGCGCGGGTCGTTAGAGCGCAATGGGCAACGATTTAGACGATCGCTTTCTTTGCCGCTATCTCAGCGCGGCCTTGGTTTGTTCCCAAGCCTGTTCGAGTTTGGCAGCGCGCTTATCGTAGTCTTCCTGGATATCGGCAATGCGTTGTTCAATCCGCTTTCCAGCCGATTCGACAGCCCCCTCGGCCTGCGCTTGTAATGAGACGATTACAGCCTCCGTTTCTTCGCGAAGAGCTTTGGCCTTCCCTTGAATTCGCTTGCTGGCTTCGGCCAAGGATTTGTCCAACAGTTCGATGCGCACCTTTAGTTCTGTGCCAGCATGCTTACCCTCTTGGAGCAGTTGCTCGCGTAGGTACGTCAATTCGTTCGTGATGTCATTGATCTCGCGTCGGATCTGGGCTTCCTCGACTTCGTGACGGAACGTACGCACCACCACGCCGCCTAGAGGGGCGATGCGAATATCAAGGGGCGAAGTCCAGCCCTCATCGATTTCGGCAATGACCACGCTCCTGCCAGGCGTAAGTTCTTCGGAGATGACCTTGATAAAATCCCCAGAAATTCCAGCATCGAATATATCTTTAAGCCCGCCGAGAAGCGCGCCGCCGGTCAGTCCTGCGATTGTGCCGAACGGACCTGCCAGCAAGCCGAGAAGACCACCAGTAACTGCGCCAATCGTGGTTGCAAGCCCGCCCGCCGACTTGGCTTCCCTGATCGAGAGCTTGCCGGCTTCGTCCTTGACGACTACCGTTTCGCCGTAAAGGAGGATACTGCCCTCTCGATGCAGCTCGCGAAGCGCCAGGACCCCTTCGTAGGCCCGCGCTTCATCTGGAAAAATGATGGCTACAAATTTGTTCATGTGTCCGCCTTGGTAGTATGTCCGGAGTCTGCAAATCGGATGCGACTTTATGGTCGGCTTTGCGGCAACCATGACAAACGCTTGTCGGCGGACGAAACGACCAGGTCGTGCCCAAGCTTCTTCCGCCTCACGTTGTGCGTTTGTGCATCTGTCCGCCGTAGCAGCCTGCCGGGCTTGCTTGAAGAATTCTTTTGGGATTCTTTTGGATTTTGTTAAGTCGCTTGCCATTGCACGGCGCGAATGCGGCGCTGGGACGATAACCTCTGGATGTCTCGAACTGTTCCTTAGAAGCCTCGGGTGAAGGTGACGCTACCAAAGACCGGTCGTTGTCGCTGCCCTGCGAACTCGCGGGTGCGGTGATAACGTGCAAAGGCGATCCGCCAGCGCCCGCGGTCGGCCGCGATGCCGTAGCCGATGTCGGCGACGAAGGGGCGCTTATCGACGCTGTGGCTGTTGCGGAAGGTATTGCCATCGAGTGTGATGTCGCGCATCACCCAGCGGGCATCGAGGGACAGGAACAGGTGGCTACGCCACATGCCATCCGCGAGAGTTTGAAAGGCTGTGGTGTTCTCACCGGCCGGACGCAGCGGCGCCATGCCGAAGTCGTCCGACAACTCAGTGCCCAGGCGCAGTTCCATCCCTGCATGGGCGGCAGTCGCGAAGTTGCCAATGCTGCCACCCACCGCCCCGATGGCGTCCCACTGCCAAGCCTGGGACGAGGAGCTGCTGCGCAGACGCTCTCGCCGCTCGTGAATCAGTTGGATCACGGGCTCGTCATGCAATTGATTGTCCCAGCCAAGAGAGCTGTCAGCACCGATGACGCGGTGCAGCGCGTTCTGTACTTCGCCAGCCTTGGCCGAGGGGCCTACCACGCCGACGCGCAACTGGGACGTCCGCAGGACATCACCCGTGCGCGCGCTGTATCCCAAGCTGAACATCAGCGCCCCGGCGTAGGGGCGGTCGCTGGCAATCAGGCCCCGCCGCTTTCGCTCCGTGGGCGTGAACATCAGGTGGCCGAATCCGGCAGTGAGATGCCATTCATCGATGGTCGATGATTGTCGTTCGGCAAACTGCTGGCTGAGCCAGCGCGCCACGCCCGGCAGGCAGGTCGAATTCGCTTGATCTGCTAGGTTAGGGGAGACCAGCGTCGCCAATATGCCGTTGGAATATCCCTGATCCTGGCCGGTGCCGCCGAGCAGGTCGTTGTCCATGCGCAGGTTGAGCGTGCTCGCACTTCTGGGGGTGGCGGGAGCTTGGCATGGCTCGCTGGCCAGTGCCGTCGAGACCCAGCACAGCACGGAGAGTAAGAACAACCCCCGAGCGGGCGCGGTGGCGCGATGGAAACTGCCGGCTCGCTCCAGAAGTGCGGGCTGGATTGCCTGCCGGGGCGGCAGAAGCAGGGACGGGATGAGCATTGCACGGCAGCTTGCTTTCGGAGCGTGGCGAGCATGCGCGTGGAATTTAAAGATTTTCTTTGGATATGGTTGACCTTTCGTTAGGCATGGATTGCGTCAGGACACCATCAAACAGTACGCGCAGCACATGCAGCCCTATCCGCAATCGATGTTGTGACTGGCTACCAGCACACCTTTGGTGACGAACTGCGCGGCTTCGCACACCGGTAAAAAGGCCGATCAGTTGAGAGATGAATTCAGATCCGCTTGCTGCCGTTGTCCAATGCTGGATAAGTCTCTCGACGAGACTGGCAGTTGCCAGAAGCACTTGACTGGGCCGGCGCATTCCCTAATAGCCAGCTCGCCAATTCGTAGCTCAGTATTCGCCACGACTTTCGTCCGCTTACTTCAGGTCTCAGGTCAACCGGTCGAGACAAAAGTCCGCGTCGGCAGGCGCACGCTTACGATCAAGCCGCCAGCGCTACGATTGCCGCATTCCAGCTCGCCCCCGTGTGCCCGGCAGACGGCCGCAGCTATCGCCAGGCCAAGTCCGCTTCCACCGGAATGACGCGCTCGCGAGGTTTCGGCGCGCCAGAAGCGGTCGAGCATCGCGGGAAGATGTTCTGGTGCGACGCCAGGCCCGTGGTCCGAGACGGTAATCGTTGTGCCCAACGGCGTACTATTTGCGTCGATCTCCAGTGTCTTGCCGCGCGCCGCGTAACGCAGGACATTCTCGACGAGAATCGTCAGTACCTGCCCTATGCGATCTCGGTCGGCATACAGTTGGATATGGGTCGCAGCCGACACAACCGGCTTAATGCCTGCTCGATCCAGGTCAGCTGCGGCCCATTCCAGCCGCTCCGCAATCAGTTCCTGCAGCGGGAAGCTGTCCATTTCGAGCGGGAGCTGCCCGGCACGCGCCAGAGAAACCAGGTGTAGATCGCCCACCAGCCGGTTGATCTGCTCGAGCTGGCGAAGAATCGCACCAAGCTGATCCTGCTCCAGCGGGAAGACCTCATCCATCATGCCTTGGACACGGCCCATGGCCGCGTTGAGCGGCGTGCGCAATTCGTGCGCCAGCATCGCACTGGAGTCACGCACCTCGCGCTCGTACTGCTGTAGCCGCGTGGTCATGTCGTTAAAGTTGCGCACAAGGCCCGCCAATTCGTCGGGTGCGGTAGTCACCGCATCGACGCGATTACCGAAATGGCCTTCACTGACTCTGCGGGCTGCTTCTGCGATCAGTACGAACTGACGCGAAAGTGGTCGCGACAACCACAGCCCGACCAGGATGACGACAGGGATTGCGACGACGACCATGACGGCCAACATCAGCCAGTCAGGATTGGTCAGGCCGGGGCCGAATCGCTCGATGTTGTGGTAGCGCTCCATCAGCTCCCACAGCCGAGGCTCATTGCCGCGAGGATCCTCACGCAGCCGCTCGATCTCCTGGCGCGTCTCCGGCGGTGCCTGGCGCAGTGTTAGCGTATCGGCGATGTCGAAGTACGCCCACATGCCGATCGCCACCGCCAACACGGTTCCTACGGCCAGCGCGCTCATGCGCAGACCGAACCACCACCATAGCGAGCCCGGACGCCGGCGCGGCCACAGCAGCGTACGCAGCTTCATTGGAAACGGTATCCGACGCCACGTACTGTCATCAGTACGCCGCTCACACCACGCTGTTCTAGCTTGCGGCGGAGGTTGTGCATGTGCACGTCGACGGACCGCTCCAGTGCATCGCTTTCGGGCAAGCAGGCGTCGAGCAGTTCATGACGGGTGAAGGCCTTGAACGGCGTCTTCAACAGCTTGGCCAGTAGGTTGAACTCGGCAGGCGTCAGGGACAGCGGAATTGGCTGTCCCGATGCATCCTCCACGCTGGCCAAAACCGCACCGGTATCGACTACGACGTTGCCGTGGCGCAGTAGACCATCGGGCCGCGGCGAGGGGCGTGCGCGGCGCAGCACTGCGTGCACGCGAACCACCACTTCCTTTGGGCTGTAGGGCTTGACGATGTAGTCGTCGGCGCCGTAGCGCAGTGCGCCGAGTTTCTCCGGCTCGTCGCCGATGGCGGTGACCATGATCACCGGCGTGTCGCCAACACGGCGAATAGCGGAGAGCACGTCGGTACCACTGACCTTGGGCAGCATGACGTCCAGTAGGACCAGGTCGGGGCGCCACTGTGCGTGCAACTGCAGGGCCTGCGCGCCGTCGTGTGCCTTGCTGACCTGGAAGCCGTCCTTGTGCAGGTAGGCCTCCAGGATGCTGGCGCTGTCCAGATCGTCCTCGACGACCAGTATTTTCTGTTGAGACATGCTGACTCCACTCGCTCGTGCATGCGCCACGTGATCGCGCTGGGCGCGAAGCGGCGCTTCTTAATCAAATCTAAAAAAAACCCGAAACATCCCTTCAAGTCCCGAAGGCAACCTACACCGATTCTTGTAACACGCTGGAGAATTCGCATGTTCCCAAAATTGTCTGGCGATGTCCCGGCCTGGTTGATGGCCTCCGTGCTGGCCGCGCCGTGGCTCGCTGGATGCTCGATGGCACCGCATTATGAGCGGCCGCCGCAGGCAGTACCGGCGACGTTCGGGCAGCTTCGCGCTGCAGCGGCCGCCACCGCCGCAGAGCAGGCCGCGCCCGCGGCGCTGACGGATCAGGAGCGTGAGTTCCTGGGCGCCCTGACGCCCGACGGCGCCCTGGCGCCGCTGGTAGTGCGCGCTCTGGCGCACAACGCCGACTATCGACTTGCGGCGCTTCGGGTCGAGCAGGCGCGCGCGCAATACCGCGTCGAGCGCTCTGCGCGCCTGCCCACGGCCGGTATCGATGCGCAGCAGACCCGACAGAGCTTCGACGATCCCGCGCTACGCGAGCGCTACCAGCAGGATCTGTCGCGTGCCGGCATCGCCATCAGCGACTACGAACTGGACGTATTCGGACGACTGAAGTCGCTATCCGATGCCGCTCGCGAACATTATCTAGCCAGCGAGGCTGGGCAGGAGGCAGCGCGCGGCGCGTTGGTCGCCGAGGTACTAAGGGCCTATGCGCTGGTCTGCGCGGCGACGCAGGCGCACCAGCGCCTGCAGGCCGTGCATGCGGACAACGCGGCGCTGCTGGAGATCGCGCAAGGGCAGTACGACATCGGGCTGATCGCACGCGACGCGCTGGACCGCCGGCGTGCCGCCACCGAGCAGGCGCAGGTGGCCGCACTGCGCGCCGGCGACGATGCCGCAGCAGCGCGGCGGGCGTTGCAGCTGCTGACCGGATTCGATGCGGAGGTGGCACCCGGCCCGCTGGCACCGCTCGCCGAGGCGCCCGACGCAATGGCGGCACTGCGCGATCTGGATTCGAAGGTGCTGCTGCAGCGTCCCGACATCCGCCAGGCCGAGGCCGAGCTGCGCGCGGCCAATGCGAACATTGGCGCAGCCCGCGCAGCCTTCTTTCCCTCGATCCGCCTGAGCACCTCGCTGGGTAGCGCCAGCAACTCGCTGGACGATCTGTTCAGCTCGGGCAGCCGCAGCTGGTCGTTCATGCCGCAGTTGGTGCTGCCGATCTTCGACTTCGGCCGCAACCGCGCCAACCTCGACCTGGCCTGGACCCGCAGGCACGCCGGCGTGATCGAGTACGAGCGCAGCATCGAGGCCGCATTCCGCGAAGTCGCCGACGCGCTCGACGCCCGCGCCACCTTCGCCGTGTCCGAAGCCCAGTTGCGCGAGCAGGATCGGCTCGCGGCGCTGCGTCTCGAACGCGCCGAGCGCCGCGTCTCGCGCGGGCTGGCGGATCGCCAGGACCTGCTGGCCGACCGTATCGAGGCGACCCGCACCACGCTCGACCACCTGCACGCTCAGCGCGATCTGGCGCTAAGCCGCATCGCACTGTTCAGGGCCTTCTACGGCGTCGAACTGCCCGCCCGGCTTTGAGAGAGGACCCCGACCAATGACGCTTCGCTTTTCGCCCGTGCCGGATTGCTCCACCTGGACAGCGGCGCCGACTATCCCTTCCCCCCTTCAGACCGGCGCGCAGGCGACCGGAGGTAGCCTTATGCCCATTGCGCGCTCCATTGTCCCCGCCGGCCTGCTGGTCGCGACACTACTGCTGTCGGCCTGCAGTCCCGACACGCCCGCGCCCGAACCGCTGCGCACGGTCAAGCTGGAGGCCGTCGGGGCCGGTTCGGCCGCCGCCGCCTCGCGCTTCGTCGCCACCCTGCGCCAGGAGCAGCGCGCGGAATTGGCGTTCGAGAACGGTGGGCGCATCGCCGAGATCGCCGTGGACGTGGGTGACCGCGTGCGCAAGGGCCAGGTGCTTGCGCGTCTGGACGCCGAGCCGGCGCGGCTGCGGCTGGCACAGGCCGAGGCGAACCTGCGCGCGGCCACCGTGCAGGCCAGGGAACGGCAGATCCAATTGCAACAACAGCAAGCGATGTTCGAGGACGGAGCGATTTCGCAAGCGACGCTGACCAGCGCCCAGGTCGCCGACGACTCGGCACGGGCGCAATTGCGCGTGGCCGAATCCGACCGCGCGTTGGCTGCACGCGCGCTGCGCCAGAGCGAGCTGCGTGCGCCGTTCGACGGCAGCGTGGTGGCCCGCCAATTGCAGCCCCAGGCCGATACCTTGGTCGGGCAGACCGTGCTGCAGGTCGAGGGCCAGGGCCAGCCGCAGGCGCTGGCGACGCTGCCGAGCTCGGTCGCGCAGGGCCTGGCGCCAGGCGCGCTGGTGCGGGCGATGCGCTCGGACGCGCCGCAGGCGACGTTCGAGCTGCGCTTGCGAAGCGTCTCCTCACGGCTGGAAGGCGGTGCCAGCGTCCAGGCAATCTTCGACGTGACCGAGGCCTCGGTACCGCTGCGCAGCGGCGACAGCCTGCTGCTCGCGCTTTCGAATGAGTCCGCAGTCGACCTGTCGGTGCCACTGCAGGCGGTAGTCGGACAACAGGGCGAGGATGCGGTGTACGTCTACGATACCAAGGTGGGCACCGTGACCCGCCGCCGCGTCGAACTCGGCTCGGTCGAAGGCGAGCGCGTGCGCGTGACCGCCGGCCTGCAGCCAGGCGACCAGGTGGTCACCGCTGGCGGCGCCTTCCTCAGCGACGGCCAAGCGGTGCTGCCGTTCCGCTCCGCTTCGCGCCTGAATGAAGCGGGGCGCCCATGAAGCTGACCCATTCGGCCCTCGGTGCCAGCCGCCTGACCCTGTTCGCCGCGCTGATGGTACTGGTCGGCGGCATCGTCACCTTTCTCGGATTTCCTTCACAGGAAGAACCTACGGTCACGATTCGCGATGCATTGGTGACGATTTCGCATCCCGGCATGCCCAGCGAACAGGTCGAGGCCCTGCTGGCCAAGCCGGTCGAGGAGCGCCTGCGCGAGATCGGCAGCCTCAAGAGGATCGTCACCACGGTGCGGCCCGGCACCGCGACTATCCAGCTCACCGCCTACGACCACGTCAAGGACCTGCCGGCGCTGTGGCAGCGCGTCCGCGCCAAGTCGGCTGAGGCCGGCCAGGCCCTGCCAGCCGGCAGTTTCGGGCCGTTCGTCGACGACGACTTCGGACGGGTGGCGGTGGCCTCGATCGCTGTCACCGCGCCGGGCTTCGGCATGAGCGAGATGCGCGAGCCGCTACGCGACCTGCGCGCGCAGTTGCATACCTTGCCTGGCGTCGAGCGGGTGACATTCTATGGCCTGCAGGAAGACCGGGTCTACGTGGCGTTCGATCGCGGGCGCCTGGTCGAGGCCGGGCTGAGCCCGGCCTCGGTGATGCAGCAGTTGCAGGCGCAGAACGTGGTCGCGCCCGGTGGGCTGGTGTCGGCTTCGGGGCTGGCGATGACGGTGGCCACTTCCGGCGAGTTGCGCAGCACCGAGGAGTTGCGCCACTTTCTGGTCTCGGTGTCGGACACATCCGGTGCGGGCGGTACGCGCGAGGTGCCGCTGGGACATCTTGCCCGGATCGAGGTGATGCCGGCCGATCCGCCCGAGAGCGCCGCGGTCTACGAGGGCATGCCGGCGGTGGTGGTCGCGGTGTCGATGGCCACCGGCTACAACATCGGCGACTTCGGTGCGCAGCTGCGTACTAAGCTGGAAGAGACCGCACGGCAGTTGCCGGCCGGCTTCGAGCAGCACGTGGTCACCTTCCAGGCCGACGTGGTCGCGCGCGAGATGGGCCGCATGCACCAGGTCATGGGCGAGACAATCCTGATCGTCATGGTCGTCGTGATGCTGTTTCTGGGTTGGCGCACCGGTCTGATCGTCGGCGCGATCGTGCCGCTGACCATCCTCGGCGCACTGATCGCCATGCGCGCGCTGGGCGTGGAACTGCAGACGGTATCGATCGCGGCCATCATCATGGCTCTCGGCCTGCTGGTGGACAACGGGATCGTCATCGCCGAGGACATCGAACGACGGTTGGCCGCCGGCGAAGAGCGCCGCCATGCATGTATCGAGGCCGGCCGCACGCTGGCGGTGCCGCTGCTGACCTCCTCGCTGGTGATCGTGATGGCGTTCTCGCCGTTCTTCATCGGCCAGACCGCCACCAACGAATACCTGCGTTCGCTGCCGATCGTACTCGGCCTGACCCTGCTCGGCTCCTGGCTGCTGAGCATCACGGTGACGCCGCTGCTGTGCCTGTACTTCGCCAAGGTGCATCCGTCCCACGGCGAGGGTGCTGGCCAGTACGATTCGCGCTTCTACCGCGGCTACCGCCGGATCATCACCCGGGTGCTGGACCACAAGGCGCTGTTCATCGGCACCATGCTGGTGCTACTGACCGGCGCCGGCGTTGTGCTGGCGTCGATCCCCTACGACTTCCTGCCCAAGTCCGACCGACTGCAGTTCCAGATGCCGGTGACCCTGCAACCTGGTAGCGACTCGCGCGAAACCCTGCGCACGGTGGAGGCGATGAGCCGCTGGTTCGCCGACGACAAGGTCAATCCAGAGGTGACCGATAGCATCGGCTACGTCGCCGACGGCGGTCCGCGCATCGTGCTGGGCCTGAATCCCCCGCTGCCGGGCAGCAACATCGCCTACTTCACCGTCAGCGTCGCGCAGGGCACCGACATCGAGCAGGTGATCGACCGCACCCATCGGTACATGCGCGAGGCGTTTCCGCAGGCTCGCGCCGAGCCCAAACGCTTCCCGCTGGGTGCGACCGAGGCCGGCGTGGCCATCTACCGCGTGGTCGGCCCGGACGAGGCGGTGCTGCGCGAGACGGGCGAGCGCATCGCCGCGGCGCTGCGCGGGTTGCCTGGTATTCAGGACGTCTACGACGATTGGTTGCCGCGCGTGCCGCGCTACGTGGTCGAGGTCGACCAGCTCAAGGCGCGCCGCGCCGGCATCAGCAGCGAAGACGTGGCCCAAGCACTGCAACTGCGCTACAGCGGCCTGCAGGCCTCGCTGATCCGCGACAACGGCGTGGCTGCGCCGATCGTGTTGCGCGGCGATGCGCGCGAGCGCGATGCCGCGGGCAGCCCGGCCGATACGTTGGTCTATCCCGGCGCGGGCGGCGCGCCGCTACCGTTATCGGCGATCGCGTTGGTCTCCACGGCGAGCGAGCCCTCAACGATCATGCGCCGCAACCTGGTGCGCACGCTGACGGTCACCGGCCGCCATCCCAGCATGACCGCCAATGGAATCGTCGCCGAGATCGCGCCGCAGATCGATGCGATCGAGCTGCCGCCGGGCTACCGCATCGAACTTGGCGGCGAGATAGAGGATTCGGCTGAAGCCAACCAGTCGCTGCTGCAGTTCATGCCGCATGCGCTGATCATGATCCTGCTGTTGTTCGTGTGGCAATTCAATTCTTTCCGCAAGCTGTTCATCGTGGTGGCGAGCATCCCGTTCGTGCTGATCGGCGCGGCCCTGGCGCTGCTGCTGACCGGCTACCCGTTCGGCTTCATCGCCACCTTCGGCCTGCTGGCGCTGGCCGGCATCATCGTCAACAACGCTGTACTCCTGCTCGAGCGCATCGAGGCTGAACTGGCCTCGGGCCTGGCGCGGCGCGAGGCGGTGATCTCGGCGGCTGTGATGCGGCTGCGCCCGATCGTGATGACCAAGCTGACCTGCATCGTCGGCCTGATCCCACTGATGCTGTTCGGCGGTCCCCTGTGGACCAGCATGGCGATCACGATGATCGGCGGCCTAGCGCTGGGAACACTGGTGACGCTGGGCCTGATTCCGATCCTGTACGACCTGCTGTTCTCGCTGCGCGTGCGCAGCGGCGGCAAGTCCACGAATGGGGAAGCGACCGCATGAGTTTCCCCTCCGCCATGCATGCACGCCGACTCCGGTCCGCGTTGCGCCACGACCAGGAGGCTTTGCGATGACGCAGGCATGGCTACGCCGCGAGGCCAACGCTGACGGACACGCGGCCTGGATTGCCGGCGGCGACTGGACGATCGAGCACTACGGCCGATTGGCCACGTTGGTATCCGACGCGCGCGCAAACCCCGGTGCGCAGCGCGCGGTGCCGTTCCTAGACTGGACGCAGGTCCGCCAGCTCGACACCGCGGGCGCGGCGCTGCTGGTCGAGATGCTCGGCCCAGTGCTGGCGCGCGAGCACCTGCGCGCCGATCCACGGCTGGAGCCGGAACGCCGAGCCCTGCTGGAGGTGCTGGTGGACGCTGCGGAGGCCCAACAGGTCGCGGGGCACCCTGCGCTCGATTCCGCGCCTGCATGGCTGCGCGGCATCGCGGGCATCGGCGCAACGGCCGAGCGGGGGCTGCATTCGTTACTGGATCTGGCCGGCTTCGTCGGCCAGATCCTGGAGACTTGGCTGCGCATTGCGCCGTACCCGCGGCGCTGGCGGCTGACTGCGGTGGTCGCGCAGATCCAGCGTGTCGCTGTCGATGCTGTGCCCATCGTCGCCCTGCTGAGTTTCATGGTCGGTACCGTGGTCGCCTTCCTCGGCGCAACCGTGCTGGCCAACTTCGGCGCCAGCATCTTCGCCGTGCACCTGGTCGCGTTCTCGTTCATGCGCGAGTTCGGCGTGCTGCTACCGGCGATCCTGATCGCCGGGCGCACCGCCAGCGCCTACACCGCACAGATCGGCTCGATGAAAGCGAACGAGGAGATCGACGCGCTGCGCTCGGGAGGGTTGAACCCAATCGAGCTGCTGGTGTTGCCGCGGGTGCTGGCACTGCTGGTCTCGCTGCCCCTGCTGACCTTGGTGGGCGTTCTGGCGGGCATCGCTGGCGGTGCCGCGGTCTGCGTGCTGAGTCTCGACATCTCGCTGGCGCAGTTCCTGGCCATAGTGCAGGACAAGATCGAGGTGCGGCATTTTCTGGTCGGGCTGAGCAAGGCACCGTTCTTCGCCGTCATGATCGCCGCGATCGGCTGCCACGAGGGTTTCAAGGTCTCCGGAAGCGCGCAGTCGGTGGGCGACCACACCACCTCGAGCGTGGTGCAGTCGATCTTCGTCGTGATCCTGCTCGACGCGCTGGCGGCGCTGTTCTTCATGGAGATGGGCTGGTGAGCGGCCTTTCGAACGGAACGGCAACTCATGCCATCGAGGTGCGCGCGCTGGACAACCGCTTCGGCGAGCAGCAGGTGCACCAGAACCTGGACTTGGACGTTCGGCGTGGCGAAATCCTGGGTGTCGTCGGCGGTTCGGGCACCGGCAAATCGGTCCTGCTGCGTAGCATCGTTGGTCTTCAGCGCCCGCATGCCGGCGTGGTCCGCATCGAAGGCCTGGATCTGCTGCAGCTCCACGGCGCAGCGCGCACGCATCTGGAACGGCGCTTCGGCATCCTGTTTCAGAAGGGTGCCCTGTACTCGTCGCTGAGCGTGACCGAGAACGTCGCCCTGCCGCTGATCGAGCACGCCGGCCTGCCGCGTGCCCAGGCCGAGCACCTGGCGCGCAGCAAGCTGGCGCTGGCTGGCCTGCCACCGGATGCCGGCGACAAGTCGCCGGCATCCCTGTCGGGTGGCATGGTCAAGCGTGCGGCCTTGGCGCGGGCGCTAGCCTTGGACGCGGGCATCCTATTCTTGGACGAGCCGACGGCAGGACTGGACCCGATCGGCGCAGCCGCGTTCGACCAGCTGATTCTGACCTTGCGCAATGCGCTGGGGCTGACCGTGTTCCTGGTGACCCATGACCTGGACTCGCTCTACACGATCTGCGATCGCGTGGCGGTGCTTGCCAATCGGCAGGTGCTTGTCAATGACAGCATCGAGGTGGTGGAGCGCTTCGACCACCCCTGGATCCAGGCCTATTTCCACGGACCGCGCGGCCGCGCGGCGGGGGGGGGGCCGCGCCCCCGCCCCCCCCCCCCCCCCCCCCCCCGGGGCGGGCGGGCGCCCCCCCCCCCCCCCCCCCCCCCCCCCCCCCCCCCCCCCCCCCCCCCC